>REDE01000090.1 GCA_007693635.1 Flavobacteriales bacterium
TATCCAATAAAATTTTCAAACAAGCCAAACTCCTTTCTCATGCGCTGCCGCCTCACATTTCTGAGTTTAAAATAAAATTCTTGCCCACCAAGAAAAATCGAATAAAACCCTTGGCCCCGGCAGTTTCTAACGCGCTGATCGTTGCAGAAATTGAAGGATTAAAGCAACAGAACAAAATTTATGTACAGAGTTCAGTTTATGAAGTTTTTTTGGCCACATGGAACGATATTCCAAACACCATCAAAGAAATTGGGCGACTGCGTGAATTGACTTTTCGCCTGGTAGGTGAAGGCACAATGGAGCCGTATGATCTTGATGGTTACGATAAGATTTACCGACATTTAATTTGTTGGGATAATCAAGATAAACAAATTGTTGGGGCTTACAGACTCGGTTTGGGCAAGGAAATTTATTCGCTCTACGGCATACGTGGATTTTACGTGCCTACACTTTTTAAGGTAAAGGGTCCGGCAAAAAAGCTTTTTGCTGAAGGTATTGAAATGGGAAGGGCTTTTATTGTTCCCGAATATCAACAAAAGCCATTGCCGCTATTTTTGCTCTGGAAGGGAATCGTTAAGGTGTGGAATGCACACGCTGAGCATAATTATTTGGTTGGATGTGTTAGCATAAGCAACAGTTATTCTAAATTTTCTCGAGCATTGTTGATGCGGTACATTCTCGACAATCATTACAATCACGAAATGTCGAGTCATATTGTGCCTCGAAATCCCGCTCAGGAAGAAGTTGACAATTCTGCTGTTATCGAATTGTGTAATGAGATTTCTCAGGATGTAAAAAAACTTGATAACCTAATTTCGGATATTGAACCAAACGGATTAAAAGTGCCTGTTTTGCTCAAGAAATATATTCGACAGAATGCTCAGATTGCGGCCTTTAATATCGATTATTCGTTTAATCAAACACTGGACGGATTGATGTTTATCGATATGAATGACATGCCGTCGGATATGCTGAAAAACTTACTGGACTAAAGTTGAAGGAAATAATGACTAAATGTGTAACTGTGCTGTGTTTTACTATTTAAGTCATGAATTTGAACGGATAAAATCCAAATTTCTTTTGAGTCCGGTATACTTGGTCCGCTTAACTGCACTGTGGCGAAAGATCTCCCGAAATACCTCTTCAGTAATTTCCATCCACTCACTTTTGTTCATTTGGAGTAGATCAGGATGAGGATCGAAGGCCTTTTCGGTATGGGGCTTGGAAAAGCGATTCCAAGGACAAACTTCCTGACAAATATCGCAGCCAAAGGCCCAATTATCCATTTTGTCAGAAAACCAAGAAGGGATAGCCTCTTTGTATTCGATGGTTAAATGCGAAATGCAACGATTGCTGTCTACCACGTACGGTTCGGGTATGGCATCGGTCGGACAAGCATCCATACATCGTGTGCAACTACCACAGTAGTCCGCAACGGAGTTGTCGGGGGCTAAATCTAAGTCGATGATGAGTTCCCCGATAAAGTAGAAACTACCCGTGCTTTTTGTGAGTAAAAGAGAGTGTTTGCCAATCCATCCTAATCCGGATTTTTTTGCCCATGCCCTTTCCATTACCGGAGCAGAATCGACAAAACATCTGCCGTCTACCTCGCCAATCTCATCACGTATTTTTTGCAGAAGAACATACAGCTTATCTTTCATTACTGTATGGTAGTCTTTTCCATACGCGTAACGCGATATTTTGGGGGCATCGGGATGCTGAGGTTCTTTTTCGGGGAAATAGTTGAGTAGAAGCGAGACTACGCTTTTAGCTCCCGGGACGAGTAATGTAGGGTCGAGTCTTTTATCGTAGTGGTTCTCCATCCATTGCATACTGCCCTGGTAATCGCGTTTTAGCCAAGCATCCAGACGCGGAGCCTCCTCTTCGAGAAATTCAGCTTTACTTATCCCACAGCTCAAAAACCCCAAGTCTTTGGCCCAAAGCTTAATACGTTCCGCATTTTTTTGAGCTTGCGTCATGGGAATTCTGTTTGCGAAAAATGTTTTTTAATCGAATAGGCCGCCTTGGGAAGTGCGGCGATAATCGCGTTGAAAGTGGCGATATGCCTTTTCTGTAGCAACTCTTCCGCGTGGTGTGCGCACCAAGAAGCCTTCCTGAATGAGGTAGGGTTCATAGACTTCTTCTAGTGTTCCTGACTCTTCACCTACAGCCGTGGCGATGGTTTTCATACCCACCGGTCCTCCTGAAAACTTATCGATAATTGCTAGTAAGAAGCGATTATCCATATCGTCGAGTCCGTTTTCATCAACTTGCAGCGCGTCTAAGCCAAATCGTGTTATTTCTAAATCAATAACTCCGGTGCCTTTTACTTGTGCGAAATCGCGAATACGACGCAATAAAGCGTTGGCTATTCGTGGCGTTCCTCTACTGCGTCGGGCTATTTCAACCGCAGCATCGGGAACAATTTTCACTCCGAGAATGGAGCCTGAGCGCTCAACAATATCCGATAAGAGCTCGGTCGTGTAATATTCGAGGCGTGAATTAATTCCAAAACGCGCGCGCAATGGAGAGGTGAGCAGTCCGGAGCGGGTAGTAGCACCAACCAGCGTAAAGGGGTTTAAGTCGATTTGTACACTGCGCGCGTTGGGCCCAGTTTCTATCATAATATCTATTCGGTAATCTTCCATTGCCGAATAGAGGTATTCTTCTACCACCGGACTCAGTCGGTGAATTTCGTCGATAAATAGAATATCACGCTCTTCCAATCCAGTTAACAGACCCGCAAGATCTCCGGGCTTATCCAGTACCGGGCCGGAAGTAGATTTTACATGTACACCAAGTTCGTTTGCCAGAATGTAGGATAAAGTCGTTTTCCCTAATCCTGGAGGGCCATGAAGCAATACGTGATCTAAAGCTTCGCCGCGCTGATTCGCGGCCGCCACAAATACCTCAAGATTGTCGAGCACCTTTCGTTGTCCGGCAAAATCGCCAAAAGATTGGGGTCGGAGTTTGCGTTCAAACTCTAATTCTTCCGGGCGTAGGCCTTCCCCAGAGGGATCCAAAACATCATTTTCCATTCGTTAATGCTCGTTTGAGTACCGCACAAAAGTACAACAAACGAAGCACCTTACGCATGCTTAAAGCAGTTGTCAAAAAAAAGTTGGTAAGTGGTGCTTGGTTAGATATTCCTTTTTATCTTTACCCCCAGTCATGTATGAACTCATAATTGACATTTTTGTTTAATCCAAATTCCCTCCGTAATGCTACGATTACAATCACTATACGCTTTTTTTCTCGGATTTGCCATTCTAATTGCCACGGGATGTGGTAAAGAAAAAACGGATGATGAAGTTCCGTTGGATATTAATTTGAATGAAGAACTTCAGGGTGAATGGAAGGCTACGTATCTTTTTGCCGACCTCAGTGTTGAAGTTGCGAATTGGTTAAGACCTAATGTAAAAATCTTCAATATACTCCAAAGTGGCGGGGTGACTTTCGATAGCGTTAGCATGAAGGCCCAGTTCGACATTGTTACGGATATGGATATTCAGATTCTAATCGGTGAAACGGAATTGCAGCGATTATCCGAGCGAGATGTTGAAATTGATTCTCGACTGAGTTATGAGGTTATCAATAACAATTTAATGCGGTTTTACGTCAACGACTCCATCGATGACCCCATATATCTTTTTGAATATATCGCATTCGACGACATTACTTTCTTTCCTATTGAAAAAAGTGAAACCGAACTTTATTTGCGAGCGAATGTGGATATAATCTCTAACTTTGGCGATGATGTTCCCGAATTACCGTCGGGAGATTTGCCAACGCGCGGATTATTGTACATGCGCTTGGTTAAAGTAGCACAGTAATAATTGTCAAACTAAATTCCACCTTTTATGAAAAAACTCTTTATGATGTTTGCCCTTTCGGGTATTGTCTTGGCCTCTTGTTCCAAAGATGATGATGATAACAATAATAACAACAATGCTCCTCGCGAAGTTTCGATGGAAGAGGCGGCTAGTGGAACGTATTCAATGAGTGGTTTGCGGGCCAATCTCAATATTGAGTTTGAAGCTCCATTTTTGGGGAAAGTCGATATTCCTCTTAACGTTCAAGGTAGTCAGTTTAATGGTGACGTTAGTTTCACCAGTGATAAAGTTATCTTCGATGTAGCTATGGTGATCGACTATGAATTCACCATTTTGGGTCAGCCGAATTCTGATACCGACGATGGCAGTGTTACCGCGAGAATGAGTTACGAGATTCTTCCCAATAACCGTTTGCGTTGTTTTGTTCAGGATGGTACTGACGACGAGCCGTTCGTATTTTTCAACGGTTTGGAGATTGATGATATTACCTTTATTGTAACGGAACGCCTAAATACGGGGGTTAAAATGCGCGCAAATGTTGATACGGAAATCGACTTTGGCGGCATCATTCCTGGAGCACCTGCCGGTGACGGTTTGCCTACAGTTGGACAGGTATTTATAGATCTCAAGCGCTAATCGGGTCGAATAAAATCTTTTTATGCGTTACTTTCTCTTGCGGAGGAGGTAACGCATTTTTTATTGCTTGGATCGAAGCTTTCTAATAAAGTTGTCTAAAGCTTGATTAAAAAGAGCGGGCTGGTCAACGTTAACCACATGTCCACTATCGGGAACGATTACCAAACTGGCGTTACTGTGTTTGGAGGCAACTAACTTCACGGCCGGTAAGAACATGTAGTCCTCATCCCCCATAACGTAAAGCACAGGATGAGTGGTGTCGTTTTCTCGAAAGAACTTCATCAAGTGATTCAACTGTCGTGTAATGGTTATCCAACGGAGAAACTCTGAGTGGTAGAGTTTTTTTGCTTGACGAATAAATAGACTTCTGGATTTGCGATGGCGCTTTTTGGGCATCAATATGAATGCGTATATGCGGTAAATCCAGATAAAGGGCAGTAATCGCTTAATCCGATGAACCATCCAAACGAGTAGTCTTGAGCGCGTATTGAACTTTACAATGGCTCCACCCATAATCAGTGATGCTACTCTATTGGGATAGTCTTCCGCAATTTTTCGTATTACTAATGTGCCAAGCGAAATCCCTACCATATGTGCGGGAGGAAGCTTGTGGTGATCCATAACTTCGACGACGTCTTTACAGATTTCGGCAAATTTGTGGGGTTCATTACTCATCCAATCGCGAAAGAATACGCTGCCTCCATGTCCTCGAAGATCGATGAGTAAAATATGATAATTTTTTTCACGAAAACTCCGTAATTGCTTGTACCATACTGTGCTGCTTCCTCCAGCTCCGTGTACAAACACGAGCCAAGGAGCATCTGCGCTCTCCGCCTTATAAATAGTATGATGAAGCAAGTCGGCCATATTGAATGAACTTTATTCAGATCGTTGGTAGTCTCACTGAATGAATGTGGGTAAAGATAATACTTCCAATGCTTTTATCAAAACAGCTGTTTGCTGCTCAAAGTTTTGGCGGTATTTATCATCAATAGGTTCAGCGGTGGGCAGATCTTCTTTTAGTGGGTCTACTTGCACTCCATTTTTCCAAAATCGGTAGCAAACGTGAGGTCCGGTAGCTAAGCCAGTACTCCCAACATAGCCAATAACGTCGCCTTGTCGCACCGACTTCCCTTGACGCATACCCGAGGCAAACTTGCTCATATGTAGGTATTGTGTACTGTAGACACTATTGTGGCGAACCTTTACGTAGTTCCCATTTCCACTGGTATACCCCATTTTTTCAATCACACCGTCGGCGGTTGTTCGAATTGGCGTTCCTGTGGGCGCAGCATAGTCGGTTCCTAAATGCGGTTTCATTTTTTTCAAAACCGGATGAAATCGTTTGGGATTATATCGGCTACTGATGCGGAAGAAATCGAGCGGTGCTTTGAGGAAAGCTTTTTTCATCGCGTCGCCATTTTCGTCGAAATAACCTTTGTAGGAGCCATCTTCATTGCTGAACCAAAAAGCATTCCATAGCTTTGAGCCGTGATAAAACTGTGCTGCAGGAATCCGGCCATAGGAAACAGGAATGCTATCGTCGACAATTTGCACTTCATACAACAATTTGATCCAATCGCCTTTTTGAATTCTGAAGAAGTCGATAGCCCAACCGTAAATGTCGGCCATGTTCATAATGACTTGCACCGGGACACCTTGCTTTTGTAGGGCCTCATACAATGACGACTCCACAATGGCAACAGCGGTGTCTACCCGTATCGTAGTTTCTTTTTCAAATCGCTCTACGTAAATGGAGTCTCGTAGGTTGAATTTGTAATATACCAGGGCAGATTTTTCGTAAAGAAGAATACTAGGGGTTTTTATGGTGTCGTCTCGAAGATGTAAAAAGTGATAAGTTTCACCCGGACGCACCAGTCGAACATCAAAAATACCTTCAGCTGCGGTCACGATGCGGTGGACATCTTGGTGGGAAAATCCTCTATTGAGAAGAATGCTCCCCATCGTTTGTCCAGACTCCAAGCTGGCTTCTTCAAAACGATATACAAGGGTGTCGAAGCCCATTTTATAGAATGGTTCTGGTGCTTTTTCGACTTGAGTTTTTGCAGTGGGTCTTTTGTGCTCTGCACGATTACTTGGTTCGCGAACGAAGAAGTATAAGAGGGTAATAATTGGAATAGCTACAGCTAAAACGCGTAAAATCAAACCGCTTGATACACGGTACTTCTTTAAGTTACTCATCAAGCAATACTATTTTAGCTCCTCTAAAGTCGTTTCTACCCACTGTTTTCCCCACTCCTCTTTTTCTTGTTCGGACCATAATTCCGGATAGAAAATTCGCTTTTGGAACCTTGGAGGCAGATAGCGTTGCCAATTGGTGCCTCCGGTTGCGGCGACATCTGCAGGTCGGCGCGCGAGATAAGCAACGGCTGTTTTGTAATGCTGAAGTGGCCAGTTGACATTTACATTTATATCGAGCAATCGAAGCGCACTAATTAGCTTTTCTTTGGTTTCAGCGTCGGTGTCACAGTCCTTAAATCGTTGCCAAATATTGCGATCTTTCGCGATCTTAGCCTCTTCCAAGAAAAGCTTTTGGTATTTTTCTTCGAATTGCTTTAGGGTGAGTGTCTTTTCGCCAGTTTCAGCTATGGTTGCCCCATTTCGCCAATAGATATTGGCTAATTGTGTTTCCAAATCCGATGTCTGAAGACTTTCTCTTTTGTCAGCTTCTACGAGGTAGATGAGATCGGTACAGCCAATTTCAATTTGGCGATACTGAGCCGACTGAAAGCCACTCGCCGGAATCAGTGCTAGTCTGAATTGTAAAAACTGTTCTCTATCCATGCCCTTTTCCATCACTCCAAAGGAGGTGGTAAGTGCGTGAAAGTAGCGATTGATGCGCTGAATTTTGTCCATCAAAGCATTTGCAGGGACTTCATCCCAAGCCTGTATTTGTCGGATTTCGTGCAAGGAGAGCTTAAAATACAACTCGGTAATCTGGTGATACATGATGAAGATTTCTTCATCGGGGATATCGGTTCGGGGTTTTTGCAGACTCAGTAAGGTATCTAGCTGAATGTAATCCCAATAAGTTATGTAATTTGCGTAGAGAAGTCCATCTAGAAAGGCCAGGAGATCTTGGCCACTCGCTTGATATTTCTTTTCCAGCGCTTCAATGCGTTTAAGCAATTCCTGATTCATTGTTCGGTGGGGTTTGCGCGGTAAAAGTACGGAGCAAAAAATAAAGAGAAGCCCTAAAAGTTAGGGGATTTTGCTCAGTAGAATTTGGGTGGTGTTTTTAGGTTTGCAAATTCTTTTAACTCTAGGCGAACGGCACCTACACGTAATTTACTTTTCAGGAGAATAGGCATGCGGTTTTGATCGTCAGTCACCCAAATGGTCATGGTTTCTTCGTCGTTGAATACTCGACCTTTTTGAACGACAGGGGTAAACTTTAGGGTGCGAATTTTTCCGTGTTTGGTGCTGAGAACTTCGCGGCCTTTGAATTCAAGAAAAAAACGAAACATCTCTTCATCCAAGAAGGTTGGAATGTATAGTCGATCGCCAACTTGAAGATTACGAGTGTCTAATAAGCGAGCATAATAAAACGCGGAGAGAATATCTTGCGTTCTTTCGTGATCCATGCTGTATTCTCGTTGTTTTTTTATGTCAAAAACGGTTTTGCTCGCGTGATCAAAGACGTAATGTTGTTGTTTGGAGTAGCCTCCTTCATTGATGTCGCGGACAAATTCAGTGGGCACTTTTTTATTGGGATCGAAGTAGGTTTCGTAGCGATCACGGACCTTGAAGAAGACGTCGAAAAAAGAGTAACTATTGCCAGTTCCTACAATGTGAAATTGTCCGGGAATTTTTTTTGATGGATTGATCGTTAGTTCAGCTTCACCGGCCTTGATCAATCCGTAAGCGACGTAGTAGGTCATTTTTTCACCTTCGCGAAAACTGACTTCGGAGATGATGGGTACTTCGCGGTATTTATTTCGACCAGTAGCCGCCATGAGAAATGCGATAGCTCCGAAAACCAGATATTTTGTCCAGTGGTAACTGGTCGTGCTTGATTTATACCAAGGCTTGCCTGTGCTTAGTTTCGCTTTCATGATTGTAAAGATAATTGGTCTTATCGATATGTATGCAACACAAGTGCCACAAATCAATTACTGCTTATCTTGGGAATCTAGCCAGATGGTTACGGGTCCGTCATTTACCAAGTGAACATCCATCATTGCGCCAAATTCACCAAAGGATAGCTTTTCTTGGCCGATTTTTTCTCCCAATTTTCTCGCAAATATTTGCATCCATTTTTGGGCTTCTTCGGGTTTTGCGGCGCGGGTAAATGACGGACGATAGCCCTTCTTGGTGGAGGCGTGTAGGGTAAATTGACTTACCAAAAGCACTTGACCTCCTGTGTCCATCACGGATAAATTCATCTTCCCTTCTTTATCGGGAAAAATACGTAGTCCACTAAGTTTTTGCACCAGCCAATCCACCGCTTCTTGTGAAGCGCCCTCACCCACGCCGATAAAGACCAATAGGCCCTGATTTATTTGGCCTACTGTTCTTCCTTCAACATCTACTCGAGCATTTTTTACGCGTTGAATTAGTAACCGAATACCCTGATTTATCATTTTATCCCGAAGTATTTACTCCAAGGTTTTGATGCCCATATTCCAAAGTGAAAAGGCGAATTTATCAGCTTGTTCCTGAATAATCATCGAAGTTGGTTTACCAGCTCCGTGTCCAGCATCCACGTCGATACGAATGAGTGTTGGGTTTGGACCGTCATTTACTTCTTGAAGACGCGCGGCAAATTTAAAGGAATGTGCAGGCACTACACGGTCGTCGTGGTCAGCAGTTGTGACCATAGTTGCGGGGTAGTTTTGTCCGGTTTTTAAGTTGTGGTAGGGTGAGTACCCCAGCAAATAGCGGAACATTTCTTCAGAGTCGTCAACGGTGCCGTAATCATACGCCCAGCCGGCTCCGGCGGTAAAGGTGTGGTAGCGCAACATATCGAGTACACCTACAGCAGGTAATGCTACTGCAAAGAGGTCGGGACGCTGTGTCATGCAGGCACCGACCAACAAACCACCATTACTTCCTCCGCTGATGGCTAAACGCGAGTTATGCGTGTATCCTTGTTCGATTAAGTATTCGGCTGCGGCGATAAAGTCGTCAAACACATTTTGCTTTTGCAATTTTGTGCCGGCATCGTGCCAAGCTCTTCCGTACTCACCGCCACCACGCAGATTGGCCACCGCATAAATTCCACCTTGCTCCAACCAGGCCACAATGGATGTGTTGAAAGAAGGGGTTAGACTGACATTAAAACCTCCGTATCCATAAAGGATGGTCGGGTTTTTACTATTTAGCTTAAGTCCTTTTTTGTGCGTAATCACCATTGGAATTTTCGTTCCGTCTTTACTTTCATAGAACACTTGTTTGCTTTCAAATGCTTCGGGGTCGAAAAGGACTTCAGATTTTCGGTAAAGAGTGGATTCGCCATTCTGAGGATTGTAACTAAAAATGGTAGAAGGGTACACATAGTTTGTAAATGTGTAGAAAATGATAGAGTCTTCCCATCGGGAGCCAAATCCTCCTGCTGAACCTACACCAAGCAATTCAACTTCCCACTCTTTTCCGCTCGCTAAATCGTACTGAACAATCATTGAAGTAGCGTCCTTTAGGTAGGAGGCGAAAAGCTTTCCGGCACCAGACGATACACTCAGGGGCATTTCTTTTTCAGCGATAACTTCTTCCCATTTATCTGGTGTTGCTTCGAGCGCTTTTGCCTTAACCAGTCTTCGATTAGGAGCATTCAAATTTGTGAGCACGTATATTGTTTCGTCTTCCACATGCACGACATTGTGGTTGTGTTCAAAATTATTGACCAAAGGGATAATAGGAGCGTCTAATCCCCCGCTTAAATCTTTGATGTACAATTCATTTCCGCTGGTTGATTGGGCGGCGGTAATGAGTAAGAACTTTTGGTTTTCACTTACGGAGCCACTTACATACCGACGCGATCCATCTGGGCCGCTAAAGACAACTCTGTCGGTATTTTGTGGCTTACCGAGCTGGTGAAAATACAAGCGGTGGTTATCGGTTTTCGCGGAGAGTTCGCTACCTGTAACCTTATCGTATGTGGAATAGAAAAAGCCTTCATTCCCCATCCACGAGATGTTGCTAAATTTAATGCCAGTTAATGTATCGTCGACTAAGGACTTATCTTCAGTAGTAATAACGATTACCTTTCGCCAATCAGATCCGCCTTCAGAAATTTGGTATGCTAATAATGTTCCGTCGGGTGAAAAGTGCAATCCGGCTAGGGATGTTGTACCTCCTTCTGAGAAGGTGTTAGGATCTAGAAATACTTCGGGTTCTGCATTTGGGACTTCACGATACAGCACGCTTTGGTTTTGCAATCCATCATTGCGGAAAAAATAGGTGTGTTCACCACGCTTAAAAGGCGCGGTGACTTTTTCGTAATCAAAAAGTTCTTCGAGTCTTTTGCGAAGTGTTTCGCGGTAAGGAATTTGTTCTAAATACGCGAAAGTCATTTCGTTTTGTCTGCGCACCCAATCTGCGGTCTCTTCGCTTAAATCATCTTCCAGCCAGCGGTACGGATCAGGAATAGCCGTTCCAAAAATGGTGTCAGCTACGGAGTTATCCTTGCGGGTTTCCGGATAATCGAAGCTCGATGAGGGGCTACATGAGGTAATCACAGCCAGTGCGGTGAGTGAGATAATTGGTAAACGCATAGGTATTAATTTAAAGGGCTAAAATACAGCTTTGATGGTGACGGTGCAAGAAATTAACAAAACCCTATGCAGGATACCGAAAAATTGACTATCTTTCGAATTCGTAAGCGACAACGAATTATGGATTACAAGAAATACGATATTCAGGAGGCCAAGGCCGCAATTATGAGGTATTGCGCCTATCAAGAGCGTTCACAGGCTGAAGTAAAGGATAAGTTGGAATCGATGGGCCTAATTCCGCTTGTCGTAGACATGATTATGGTTGAGCTTATTGAGGGGAATTTTGTCAATGAACTGCGCTTTGCCGAGGAGTTTGCTCGGGGCAAATTTCGTCAAAAGGGCTGGGGTAAAATTAAAATTCGGGAGAAACTTCGTCAGCGCAAAGTTTCTGACCAGTGTATTTCTTTGGCATTAGAATCCTTGGATGAGGATGAGTACCGACAGCAAATGGAGCGTTTGGCCGAATGGAAAATGCTTCAGTTATCGGATAAGGAAAAAAACCCTTTTGTCCGCAAACAGAAGGTGATAGGTTTTCTTTTTAGTCGTGGATTTGAATACGATCTATTGCGTGATGTCGTGGATAGCCTTTCCGGTGATCGGTGATTCTGGGGTATACCCTAAGGCTTCATAGATATACGCAAAGGTCGAGAGGATTTCCGGCTGCCCGTTGACTACTGCAACGTCGTGCTCGTAGTGCGCCGATGGTTTCCCGTCGAGGGTTACGATACTCCAACCGTCTTTGAGTTGTTTTACTCTATGCGTTCCCATATTGATCATGGGTTCGATAGCAACCACCAAACCCTCCTGGATTTTTTTACCTCGACCACGTCGACCATAATTTGGTACTTGAGGATCCTCGTGCATATTTCTACCTAAACCGTGTCCTACAAGTTCGCGAACAACTCCGTATCCGTTTTTCTCGGCATGCTGCTGTACCGCATAACCAATATCCTCTATGCGGTTACCTACTTTGCATGCTTGAACGCCTAACTCCAAACACTCTCTAGTAACGCGTAATAGTTTCTTAACTTCGGGAGCAACTTCACCGACTTCGAAAGTATACGCGTGGTCGCCATAAAATCCGTTCATGTAAACGCCACAATCTACACTTATAATGTCGCCGTCGTCAAGGGGCTTTTTGGAGGGTATGCCGTGAACTACTTGTTCGTTGAGCGACATGCACAGCGTATTTGGGAAGTCGTACATTCCTAAAAACCCGGGAATTCCCCCGTGATCGCGAATAAATTGTTCGGCTAAACCATCTAGATAAAGCGAGCTAACTCCGGGTTTTATTTCTCCGGCTAGCATTCCTAATGTTTTGGAAACCAATAGTGCACTTTTGCGCATTAGTTCAATCTCCTCGGCAGACTTGTAATGAATCATAATTAAAATAAACCAAACTTCTTTTTTGGACGTCTTTGCAGGGCTGGGTCATCATGACCACTGATGGACTGATATATTTCGCCCCAACCTTTCATGCCTCCCAAATTTCTATCATCGATAAAAATATCAGCCATAATTTTCCGGGAGGCTTTTTCTTCCGAAAACTTTTCTTCAGGAAAACTTTTATTTACTGCATAAAACTGAATTCCATTTTTTTTGCAATACTCAACGGCATCTTCTAGTTTTGGACCACAACGATATGTCCATAAGATCAATCGATGCCCCTCGTCTTGCAAGCGTTTCATTACATCAAAAGCAAAAGGCATGGGTTTGCCTATACCCGGGTACTTGTCCTCTACAATAGTTCCGTCAAAATCTACGGCAATTATCTTGGTTTGCATATCTTTAGCAATGAATTTCCTCTGTTCGTGTCGAAAATAAAACCTCACCAGTCATTTCGTCCGGTAAAGATACATTCAACAACTTTAAAATGGTGGGTGCGACATCCCCAAGCTTACCGTCTATTAGTTTTGGTCGCAAGGTATTGTCTATGAAAAAGAAGGGCACGGGTTGATTGGTGTGTGCCGTGTTAGGAGAGCCATCATCATTGCTCATGCAATCGGCATTTCCGTGATCGGCAAGTACCAAACAGGTGTAATTGTTGGCCAAGGCCACATCAACAACTTCCCGTGTGCAAGCATCAACGACCTCACAGGCTTTGATCGCCGCTTCCATCACTCCAGTATGTCCTACCATATCAGGGTTCGCAAAGTTCAGGCAAACGAAATCGGCGGATTGTGCTTGGAGTTCAGGGACGATGGCCGCAACGATATCACGGGCACTCATTTCGGGCTGTAAGTCGTAGGTCGCAACTTTTGGTGAGGGGCAAAGAATTCTTCTTTCTCCGTTAAACTCTTCTTCTCGTCCTCCGGAAAAGAAAAAGGTCACATGCGGATATTTTTCGGTTTCTGCTATGCGAATTTGCTTTTTGCCATTTGCGGCTAAAACTTCCCCTAGGGTTTGATTAAGGTTGTCTTTTTCGTATAAAACCCCCACATTTTTGAAGGTAGCATCGTAGCGTGTGAGCGTGTAATAATGGAGGTCTAAACGATTCATTTGATGATCCGGGAAATCGCTTTGGGTTAAGACCTGAGTAATTTGTCGTCCGCGGTCGGTACGGAAATTCGCATTGATCACTACATCACCCTCCCTGATTGTTTCACTTTCTTCGCCCAACCAAATGGGTTCGATAAACTCGTCGGTGATGCCCGACGCATAACTTTTTCTCAAGGCTTCTGTAGCAGACTCAGCTTTTTCTCCCTTAGCCTCTACTAGGAGGTTGTATGCTTTGCGGACTCTTTCCCATCGACGATCGCGATCCATAGCAAAATATCGACCTATTACAGAGGTGATTTTCGCCGACTTTCCTTCGATTGCTTTTTCTAATTTATCGAAGTAAGCTAGGCCTCCTTGTGGATCGGTATCGCGGCCATCGGTAAAGGCGTGGATACAAACTTTTTGTATTCCTTCGCGGTGAGCGGCCTCAACCAACGCAATTAAATGATCAATATGGGAATGCACACCACCGTCAGATACCAGTCCCATCAGGTGTAAAGGTCTATTGGGATTGGCCTTAGCTTTTTCTAAGGCCTCTTTGAGAACGGGATTTTCAAAAAATGATTGGTCAGTGATGGCGTTGGAAATCCGCACTAAATCCTGATAAACAACTCTCCCTGCGCCCAAATTCATATGGCCCACCTCGGAGTTGCCCATTTGACCCTCCGGCAAACCAACGGCCAATCCTGAGGCCTCCAATCTGCTGTTGGGGTACGTATGGTACAGACTATCCACAAATGGCGTATGAGCTTTATCGATGGCTGAAACTTTGGTGTTTTTGGCGATGCCCCAGCCGTCGAGAATAATGAGGATTACTTTGCGCATGAGGTTGTTATTTAGTGTACTGCAGCGTTTTGTAAGAGTTCGCGAATTTTGTTTTCCAGTTCCTGCGGACGTAAATTCCGTCCCTGAATTCTTCCTTCTCGGTCTAAAATATAGGTTAGGGGAATGCCTTCAATCGCAAATTGATTGACCACAGAGGAGTTCCATCCGTTAACCTCGCTCACGTGATAGGGCCAACTTAGTTTGTCGTCTTCGATTGCTTTAATCCACATATCGCGTGCATCAGCTCCTTGTTGGGGTAAGCCGTCAATGGAAACACTAAAAACGGTAAATCCTTGGTCTTTAAACGTATTGTAAATCCGTACGACTTCCGGATTGGCTCTGCGACAAGGTCCGCACCACGCGGCCCAAAAATCTAACAGAACGACTTGGCCGCGCAAATCACTAAGTCGGTAAACTTTTCCGTCCGGACTAGGCATTTCAATATCTGGGACTTGTGCTCCAAGGGTGAGTTGCAAGCCTCGTTGCTGACGTTCTTCTTGAATGGCTACTGCGCGGTCGTATTTACTTAATTGCGTGCGAAGAAAAATGGTGTGACGACTGCGTTTGTGGTTTTTTTCCAAGCCTTCTACCAGTGCTTTTACCAAATCGTAATTATCGGCAATGCTCATTAACTCTCGGCTTCCGGCGCGTTGGTACAGTGTAAATATTGAAGCCAATTCTCCCGGATTGTCGCGCAGGAGTTCTTGAAGCTTTTTGCGATGTTCGTCAATACGTTGCTGTAAACGGAAATCAAGTTTTCGACGCAAACGCATAACTTCATCCGCTTCGGCGTCTTGTAGTCGTTGCATAGCGTTGTCAAGACTATCGTATAAGGCATACGTGGCAACGCTTAGTCGATTGACCTCTGCTAGTATTTCATTGCCTTTGCTCCCGGAAAGTTCGTATACCGAAAGAGGATTGGCGGCATCAACTTTTACCTGAATGAAGTCACCGGGCTCGACAACCAAAGGAACTCGAAGTCCGCTGAGAAATTCCAGTAAAACAAATTCACCAGCCTCGACTTTCAGTTTATGACGAAAAGTTCCGTCAAAAAAGTCGAGGGTGTCGGAGCTGATTACACCATTGGTGTCCAAAAGTGAAATAACGACATTATCGGCACCTTCTACTTCCGCTTTGATAATTACCTGCTCATTTGGTCCAAACATGTCGCAGGCGGGAAGGACAAACGCTGCAAAAACTAGGGTTAAAAACAGATTACGCATAGGTCTACTACGTTATTAATTATTGAGAAGTTGAGTGAGAATTTCTGTGGTTTTTCTTGGGTCTGCTTTTCCGCGAGAAGCTTTCATCACTTCGCCCATGAAAAGGCCCATTAAGCCTTTTTTGCCCGATTTATACTCAGCGACTTTATCGGGGTAGGATTCCAAGGCCTGACGAGCCCAATCCATCAATTGATCGGAATCGCCCAATTGTATCCAATTGTTTTCTTCTGCGAGTTTTTCTGGCTGCGCATCGGGATTTTCCATCAGTGCAGGAAGTAGTTTTTGATTGGCAATGGTATGTGAGATTTTGCCAGATTCAATCATGTGCAAAACGACCCCTGCGGCCTCCGCCTTTATCGGGAAGTCTTCTATTTCAGCGGCTTGTTCGTTAAGCCATGCCTTTACGTATCCCAAAATAAAATTTGTCGCAGCTTTTGCGCTGGGCGCATGCTCGCATAATTGATCAAAATAGTCGGCTGTAGACTTGCTGTCGGTAAGTATACGTGCATCGTATTCACTCAGTTGCAATTTGCTGATATAGCGTTCTAACCGCGCTGCCGGTAATTCAGGTAATATTTCGCGAATACTTCCAATATGTTCCTTTTCCACAATTACCGGAGGTAGATCGGGTTCAGGGAAGTAACGATATTCTTGAGCATCTTCTTTGTCACGCAAAACAAAGGTCACGCCTTTTACCGGATCGAAACTCCGGGTTTGCTGAACAACTTTTTCCCCAGATTCGTAGGCTTCAAATTGTCGGTGAATCTCGAAGTCAATGGCTTTTTGCACATGTCGAAATGAGTTGAGGTTTTTGACCTCTACTTTGGTTCCGAATTTTTCTTGACCCCAAGGACGAATTGAGACGTTGACGTCACAGCGCAGACTACCTTCTTCCATGTTTCCATCGGAAATGTCTAGGTAACGAACGAGCTTCCTCATCTCAAAAAGATAATTATAGGCCTCTTGTCCGTTGCGGAAATCTGCTTCAGAAACAATTTCTAAGAGAGGGGTTCCCGCACGGTTCAGGTCGATCAAACTGTAATCCGGGTCTAAATCGTGGATGCTTTTTCCACTGTCCTCTTCCATATGAATACGGGTAAGTCGAATGACCTTATCGTTGCCTTCAGCATCGCGAATAATCACCTGACCGCCCGTGCAAATAGGAGTTTTGTCTTGGGTGATTTGATACCCCTTAGGCAAATCCGCGTAAAAGTAGTTTTTTCGCGCAAATTCATTTACTCGACGAATATCGCACCCACAGGCCAGTCCGAGTTTTATAGCGGAATCTATTGTAGCACGGTTCATAAATGGGAGCGTACCAGGGTGACCCAGAGAGACGGCACTCACGTATGTGTTGGGCTTTCCGCCAAAAGATACCCGATCAGATGAATATGCTTTGGTAGCGGTTTTTAGCTGAACGTGAATCTCCAAACCAATGATGGCTTCGTATTTTTCTTGTATGGACATCATAATCCTAATTTGTGTGCAAAGAAACGAAATCAAAAGCGACCTACAATTGTTTGGGATGCTTACTTTTGAAGGTTCAAAAATACAATGTACTATGCGCTATTTGATTTTAGTTTTTTTGTTTGCCCAAATGACTTATGCTCAGGAAAAAATATGCTTTGAACCCGACCCTAGGGGCTATTCACGCGAGCATCAGGTGAATTTCCAACACCTAGCATTGGAGTTGGAAGTCCTGCCCCATCAACAGATGGTAAAGGGAAAAGTGGAGTTGACTTTTACGCCTCTTCGTCAAAAAGTGGATAGTATATGGGTTGATGGACCAGGCGTTATTTTTAAAAATATTGCCCAAGAAGGTAAGAAACTCGATTTTATAGATCATCCTGATGGCGCGTTTATCATGGCTCCTAAGTCGGGATGGAGGCTCGATGAGCCGGTGCGGATAGCGATAGACTACGAGGCTTTTCCGAAAAAGGGACTCTATTTTTCCGGCTGGGAAGACGAGGATTCATTTGGACAGGTGTGGAGTCAGGGTCAGGGAATAGATAATCGACATTGGATTCCGCATTTTGATGGACTAAACAATAAAATTACTTCCGAAATAAAAATCACGTTCGCAGAGGATTTCAGTGTTGTTTCAAATGGAAAACTCATGACCGAGGAGAATTTAGGTAATGGCATGAAAAGATGGCATTGGCTAATGGATCAGCCGCATAGTTCCTATTTAATAATGTTGGCAATAGCGCAACTTGAGTATCACGACACGACTTCTCGGCAGGGAGTAAACATGCGAAATTATTTTTATCCGTATTGGAGTAATAATGCTCCGTGGGTTTACAAGTACACGACGGATATAATGGACTGGTTGGAAGAAGAAACAGGAGTGCCTTATCCTTGGGCGAATTACAAGCAAGTCCCAGTACGTGATTTCATTTATGGCGCTATGGAAAATACTACCGCCACCATTTTTAAGGATTTTTTCTTCACCGATTCTGCGCATTTTGATCAATTAAATTACGTGTACATCAATGCGCACGAAATGGCTCATCAGTGGTTTGGTAATCTAATAACTTCGTGGAGTCCGCAACATCACTGGTTGCATGAATCCTTTGCAACTTATTTCCATCAAAAGGTTTTGGAGGTCATGATTAGTCCGGATGAATACGATTACCAACGTTTTTATTCTGCGATGGGAGCCAAGTACGCCTCGATTAACAATACAAAGCCTTTGGCTCATGGTGATGCAGGTACGGAAAGGCACTACGGAAAGGGATCATTGGTGTTGACGATGTTGGAAGACTGGGTTGGCCAGCCACTTTTTCAGCGCAGTTTGACGTATTTTCTTAATCAGTATGCATTTGATAATGTTCGTAGTGAAAATTTGATGGATGCCTTTCACCGAGTTACTGGTTACAGTATGGATCGCTTTTGGGATCAATGGATATTTCGTGCGGGCGAGCCATACCTAACGGCAAGTGTGTATGAGCAAAAAGTCAAAAAGAATAAAGTAGAGGGTTACTGGGTTGTTGTGGAACAAGACAGCAGTAAATTGAGAGATCCAAGGCTTTTTCATATTCCCATTCGCTTGGAGGTACACCCAAAAAATGCGGGGGTGTACTTCGAAACGCTTTGGTTAAGAAATGTGAAGGACTCTGTTTTTATTCCTGGTGATGTGGAGTTTGTGGTCGTTGATCCTCGCCGTATCATTTTAGCACATTGGAAGATGAATTTGCCAGATGCATGGTGGCAAGCGCAGGCTATAGGCGCTACCTCGAGTATTGATCGTCGGTTGGCCTATATGACCGGTGAGAATGCCAAAGTTTTGCCTGAGATGATTCACAATACTTCGTATGGTCCCGAGCGGGCATTTTTTCTCAAAGAGTATTTGGAGAATGAAGAAAATCCGGAGGTCTTACTGCAGCGGTATCAAACTGATGCCCATTGGGAAGTTCGTCGGACAGTATACCGAGAGGTGGAAAATCTCGATATTGAAATGCAGAAGCAATTTTATCGACAAGGCGTTCAGGACATCAACGAGAGTGTCCGGTCATTGTGCTTGCAGCGTTTGTTGGAAATGGTTGAGGATGACGAACGGAAATTTTTACTTAAGCAAAGCGCACCATCCGATGATTACGATATGGGTGTTTTTCGTTTTATATGGTTGAAGGAGTCTTTGAAATATGATGAAGCTAATAGAGATTCTCTTTTGCAAGTTGTTGAGCATTATATGCGTCCTCGTTTTCCTGGAAACTGGAGACTTAGTGCTTTGGAGATTTTAGAGGAGAATGATCATTGGACCGATGAGGGCTTGAAGTGGCTCATTGAAGGCTATTTGCATTTTGACCGACCCTTGAGAAGAGAGAGTGAGCGCGTACTTTTGCAACAGTTAAAGACAAATCCCAAACAGTTGGGTAGATTGATGAAGCAACGAGTAAATTCTCCACAGCAACTTGAGAAAATGATTAAATTGGTTGCCCATGAATGATGTTCGGGGAGGCTTGATGCGTTTGGTGCGCCGGGTGCTCGAAAGTGTTTCCATTCTCGTCGCGTATACCGCGGCTGTATGGATACGCTATCCCAATTTGCGTTCGGAAAACCCTGAGTATTACGATTATTATTTGCAATTAGGCGTTTTTGTTGTCCTGTTTTGGTGGATTCTCGATTTGGTATTTGGAGCGGGATATATGCAGGTAAGAAAGGTGCCCGCTGATTTTTTGCGCAGATGGGGAATTCATATCGGCGGTATGGCGCTATTTCTTTTCAGCTTACAGGGCTATTATTATTCCCGACTTTTCATTGTGCTTTTTTATGCACTTTTGCTGGTATTCGGAGGTTTTAGCATCGTTTTATATGCATATTTGTTGCGAAAGTGGCAGGAAAAACAACGCTGGCAGATTCGAACACTTTTGCTTTTTGAAGGTGTGGAACCTCCTTTTTGTCCGGATTCCCATTCTGTTATTGGTCAGTTTAAGCCACACGACACGCGCGCTGAGGAGCTTTTAAAATCTGAAAAGATTGATGAGGTTCGACTGCAGAGCTCAGATCCGGAGCAAGTAAAAAAATGGTTTGCTTTAGCTGATAGACACACTGCGAGTTTTGTTTTGTGTCCAGAGCTACACCCATCCACTGCGAGAATACCCACTTTGTACTACGAAGGAAGTCAACTTCGTGCGCGTTTTCGTCGAGAGCCTTTGCGATATTGGCACAATCGAGCGCTTAAACGGGTATTTGATCTAGTTGTTTCTTTCGGACTCATTCTACTTAGTTTCTGGTGGGTTTTACCTTTGGTCTGGATCGGACAAAGATTCAGTGGTGGTGGCCCTATGATTTTCAAACAATCGAGGCCAGGAAGAGGCGAGCAAGCATTTACGATTTATAAATTTCGAAGTATGCGAAGCAGCGCTGATGCTTCCATACGGGAGACCTTACCGGGCGATGAGCGTGTTACGCGCTTTGGTCGCTGGCTACGCTCCGTGCACTTGGACGAATGGCCTCAGTTGTTTAATGTCTTGAAGGGCGACATGTCATTGGTCGGGCCACGTCCTCATTTATGGGTGCAAAACGATAAATATCGCGAGATTATATCCGACTTTATGTTTCGCCAAACCTTGCGCCCCGGCATTACCGGATTGGCCCAAGTCAACGGTTTACATGGCGACGTATCTTCCGATGAGACTATTCGGAGTCGCGTGGCCTTCGATGTAGAATACGTTGAAAATTGGTCTTTGGGTTGGGATATTGAGATTCTTTTTCGCACGTTCTTTTTGTAAACTTAGAGAACTAGGGCTTTAATTATTAAAGAATTTGGTTTGATTCAATCGGTTTTATTAATGTCATAATAAAATGCTATGCGCCGCTAATTAATTTAGTGTTTTCATTTTAAATTTCCACTTTGCAGAAGCTATTCTTGTGTTTCAATCATAATTGCAATTTTTTAATATTCTTTAAACCAATGCTTAAGGACGAGTTGTTAAGCAATATTAATTTTTTTCAATACTTAGTGTTAATAACTGTTTGTGTTGTACTTTTGCACCCGAAAACAAAATCAATAAGTAATTGATTATCAATTAAAGTAGTGTTTATTCTACAAATATTAATTTGTTTTGTTTTACTTATTGTGGTTAGTTATAACACTGTTTTGTTTGACGGCGGAGATAAGAAGGTATTGCTTCTAAAGTTTTATTCTTTTTGCAGAAACATTGAGTAATGAATTTTAGGAAAAATATATTTTTAGTTGCCGCCTAGAAATACAAAGATTTAAATATTTAAATGAATTTTGTATCCATGAGAAAGCTGATTTTTTTAATTCCTTTTTTGATCATATCCTTCGAGGGTTTTGCACAGCCAAGACCGCCGTCTGTTCCAGTTCCTTTGGATGGGGGTGTAGTTGCTTTGTTGCTGGCTGGTGCCGCGTATGGAAGTAAGAAAATCTTTAAAAACAATCAAAATGAAATTTAGTATTGCATTTGTAGTAAGTCTGACTTTGTCTTTTAGCGTAATTTATGCGCAGAGTACTCGTCAGACTTGTAATAGTTCAGGTAATACGCAGACAGTTTCTGTGGGCTTAAATGCTCAAGGAAACTATCTTGGATTTAATCCTGGAAATTGCTCAAATTCCAGTAACTTGTTAGGAAGTAATGGCGACACTCTTATTGTCCGTGCTTCAGATAATGTTACGTTTAACGGCAACAACTCAATTGGGTTTGATTGGGGAAGTAATAAGGTATTGGTAGTTTTTGGTAGCATTACAACCAATCAAAACTTTTTAGGTTCTGGAAACACAATCATTGTCCACGGTAGCATGACAGTCACTAGTGGAAACGGATTTACCAATGCGGGAAATATTATTGTTTCTCCTACAGGAACTTTTGACGCTAGGAGCTTGAATCTAAACAACAATGCAAGTTTTGTTTCTACAGGTAATTTAGTGTTAACACAAAATTCTGTTAATCAGACCGCGATTAACCAAAGTGGAAACAATAGTACCTTGAGTTTCACAAGTGCAACTGTTTCAGGCGGTATAAGCTTGTCTGGGCAAAACGCAACATTAAACGGAAGTGATCTGACTTTAACCGGCGGGATTAATCAGTCAAACAACAATAATCACCTAATATTAAATGATGCGACGATTGGAGGTGGCTTGACCATTAGTGGTTCGGGTTCTTCTACGTTTACGGGTCAAACTGCCATAGCTGATGGTTTGAATGCAAGTGGCAGCAAAGTGATAAGTATTGACGGAGACATTACGTTTGGAGGAAATTCTCAGTTAAATGGATCAACGAGTCTTATAATTAATGAATCTTCTTCAATTAGCGTGTCTGGGAGTTTTACTCAGAATAATAATTCGAGTGTAAATGTCGAAATTGACGCAGCGATTAACGTTCAAAACTACGTGATGAACGGCTCTACCGCTCTGCAAATCGATGGTACTCTTTCGACTCAAACGAGTGGTAATTTAAATATTACTGGTAGTTCTGCGACTGTAAATGGCTCGGGATTAATCGATGCCCCGATAGCAAATAATGGATCACCAATTAATGGAAACCCTGGTAGTACTGGTAACTCACCAGATCCCACGCCACTGGGGACCACGACTTCTACAGCCTTAGTCTGGGATAATAATCAGTGGTCGCCAATTATTCCTTCAGTTTCAGACGAAGGTAAGTCAGTTATCATTAGAGAAAATTTTATTAAAGGTGTCTCTCCAGGTAATTTAGATTCTCGATTTGGAAGACTGCGTGTGGTGGGCGATAATGTGGTTTTTAATACGAATGGATCTTTTTTAAATGCCGCTCGTTTAGATCCAGACTCCAACGGCGTAATTCAATTTACTCCAAATTCACGTGTTAGTCGGAGTACTGCAACTGAATCCAACTCCAATGGTTTCATTCGTTTTACCAAGCCAATTCATCAAGAAGGATGGGTGTTTTTTGCCTTTCCAGTAAAAGTAAATGCCAACGTGAGTCTCGACGATATTGTGGTTTCAGGCTCAAATCCATTTACTTATACTGGAGCTGCACGCAATATCTTTCAGTGGGATGCATCTCAGTCTAGCTGGGTGAGTGTGCCGCTGAATGCAAATACTTCAGTAGGAGGAAAAGCATTTATTTACTATAGCAATTCAGCGAATGCACAAATGGATCTTTCAGTTAGACCAGGTGCATTTAATAATCAGGCGCAAGACGGCCTTATCGTTTATCACGATCCCGGAAGTTCTAATCCCGGAGGCTCAAGCGGCTGGGTTGGACAATCTAACGACGGTTGGGTAATGCTTCAAAATCCTTTTCAAGACGTTATAGATTGGAATTTGGTAGTAGACGCAATGGACGCCTCTAATGTTTTTGATGGCACCGCTGTATATCGATGGGATCCTGTGAATGAAACCTATGCTTCTTGGAACAGAGGTGCCCCCAGCGGCAATCGCTTTTTGGAGCCGTACGAGGCCTTTTACGTTAAAGCGAATCCTAATGCGACAATTCCAACCTCATTTAGTCTAAGCGGGTCATTTAGAACCAGTGGAAATACAGCGCCAAGAAATGCCCCTCCCAGAGACCCTGTTTTGATTATTGACGTAGCGGGTGATGGATATTTTACCCAGACTACAATTATTGAGAATCCCGAAGCCACTGATGGATTTGACCATAGTTTTGACGCTTACTACATGGCACCGTTTAGTGAGGCTCCAATGTTTTATTCATCAAATATTGATAGTTTGGCTTTGTCGATTAACCAACTTCCTTCGATTGAAGATTCAATTTTTCTAGGGTTTGTTTACGGCTCCAACGGTTCAGAATTTAGCATTTCTGTAAATGCTGATCACTTCCGCCAACAATATGCAAACTTATTCTTATTGGATAAGGTTACGGGCCAAATCACCAATCTTTTGCGTAGTTCATACACATTCATTCATGATGCTTCTGCGCCTTCAGAGAGATTTGTGCTTTTCGGTAGTAGTTTAGCTCTTTCTAATGAAGACTTTACTGGTGTTGATAACGCAGCTGCGAAATTCGACTTTACAGCATACTTTAATCAAGAAAACAGTTTAGTAATTCAAACCTCTGAGTGGATCGAAAGTCCTACGATTAGCGTTACGGACTTAAGTGGGAAGTTGGTGTTTAGCAAGCAATATGCTAGTAACGAAAACTTTGCCGCCGGTAGTCAACTGACCAATGGAGTATACGTGGTGCGCGTGAAAGACTCCAACGGAAATAGTTCCGTTAAGAAAGTTATGAAGTTGAACTAACAACATTCATATAATAGTAAAAAAGCCGACTTGGAAACGAGTCGGCTTTTTTATTTTGAAATATGTACGGAAAACGCTATCAATAATATTAGCGCTTGGTCATTTGCCCTTCAACTTGATCCATTCCGGAGCCATCATCCATGGTGAATGTTAGACGAGCAGAAGTCAAGTCACTGTTCATGATTGCTGAGCCCTGTACTTCAAAATCACCAACCTGTTGAAAAGGGATTAAAAGTGTACCTGCTGAAGGGTTGATATCCAACTGAAAGGAAGCCCCTTGCGCGTATAGTCCGTTTAATCGAAAACCTTCTGATTCGGATCCCTGAATGTTTATGGTGTACGACTGCGGAGCAAAAGACCCGGAGGTCTCTCGAACCTCCCAAGAGCCTAGCCAGTCTTCGGGTGCAAACTCTTCATCATCTGGAAGACAGCTTACCAAAGCAAAAGATAGAATCCAGGCAAAAAAAATGGGCTTGCGAAAAATATTTCTCACGATTGAAAGAGATGTGTCGCGTTATTTCTTTTCTTTTTTGGCATTGTGCATGCGATTTAGCTCATCTACCATTTCATTGGTAATGTTAAACGAATCGTGTGCCCACACTAGACTTCCTCCCATTTCTAACATGAAAACCATGTCTAATCCGAGTTTTTCTTGCACTTTATTGATGGCTTCGTAGACTTCTTCGTAGACTTGTTTGTTGAGTTCTTGCTCTTCACGCATAAACTCCTGTGTTTTTCGTTCCCTGAACGCCAATAATTCTTGTTGTTTCATTTCGAGCTCCTGCTGAGCCATCGCCAATTCACGCTGACTCATTTTAGGAGCTTCCTCCTCCATTACTTTTAGATTTTCTTGAAAAAGTCGAGTTTTGCGTTCCCACTCACGCTCCATCTTGCTTATTTTACCTTGAAGCATGTCCTGTAAATCTTTGTGACGCTCATATTTTGTGAGCAAAGAATCGGTACGTATGTATCCAACTTTTAAACTCTCCGAGCTGTCTCGTTCACGACGTGGAGTCATTTCTTCTTGGTCGCTGCTTTCGACCATAACATTTTGGTCTGATGAAGAGAAGTGTAATACGGAAAGTACTACCAAGCCAATGGCGAATACGATGTTGATTATTCCTTGCTTTGACATAAGTACGCGATGTTTTTTGATTAGCCGCAAATCTACGGACTTTTACTCGATATTGCTATTAGTTATAACGATGTGCATTCCTTACATTTGCAGCATGCGACAATGGAGAAAAAGTCTTTTTTTTACGTTCCTGATTTCCACTTTTGGAGCTCAAGCGCAGCAACCCGAATTTCGAATCCTAGAAACTACAAATCAGCGGTTCGAAGCAAAACGGCATGGGGTGAATTTTCATTTTGGACTCAATCCTCTTTTTCAACGCCTTGAACGATTTGATTTTTCGTATAATCCTGATCAATGGACCTCATTGGAGCACAATAGCGATAAGGAAATGCTCACCGCTTTTTCCGCTATTATGAGTTTGGGTTATTGTTTTAAAGAGGTGATGGAAATAGGTGGCTCTGTGATTTTTAACAATCACTCAGCGGTTGGTGGAAATGCTTATTTTCGCTGGTACATAGAAAGCGGAGGTTCTGAGAAACTGCGGTTTTTTCTAGGCACCTCGGTTGATTATCACAGGCCTTATGTGGAAGTTAAGCCCACAGACCCGGAAATGGGTTTGCGAAACTATACACTTTTTATTGGTAGCGAGCATCTTGCTCAGACTTTCTCCGCCGGATTGTTTTATCGCACGGGCTTTTTGGGATACGGATTGGAATACATATACGGATGGCATGTTCGGGATTTTTATTCGAGTCGCCTATTTTTTAATTCAGCAGAGCCGGAGAATACTCGAAGTTACCACGAACCTACCACAATAACCGGCAGCGATTTTTCTGCTGAGTCCGGACTTTTTCGTCCATATTTTTCCCGCATACAATTTAGTCTAAGTTTATTTCTATAAATACCAAACCCAAGAATCTATGAAGCCCGAATCATTAATGATGACCTATGGTTATAATCCAGAATGGAGCGAAGGAGCCATAAAAACACCTATTTACCAGACATCCACTTTTGTTTTTAAAACAGCGGAGGAGGGTAAACGTTTTTTTGCGATGGCTTATGGTAAAATGGAGCGTCCATTGGACGAGCCCATGGGTCTTATATATAGTCGAATCAACAACCCTAACCTACAGATTCTCGAGGAGCGTCTGGCGCTTTACGAAGGCACCGACGATGCAGCGGTTTTTGAAAGTGGCATGAGTGGAATTTCGACCGTTATGTTGAGTTTCTTGCGTCCCGGTGATGTTTTGATTTTCAGCAATCCTACATACGGGGGAACTCACCATTTTATTCGTCACGTACTTACAGATTTCGGAATTGAGGTCTACGCATTTAACTCTTCGGTAAACGTTGATGAAATGCGATTGGAATTGTCGGAAAAGGGACTTTTGGATCGAGTGCGGATGATATACATCGAAACACCGGCCAATCCTACGAATGAACTTATAGATATTGCGCCTTGGGCAAAATTTCGCGATGAATTGAAATCGAAAGGTAACGAAATAAAGCTGGTTGTAGATAACACCTATATGGGCCCACTCTGGCAGAAACCTATGGAGTTGGGTGCCGACTTGGTTTGTTATTCGGCGACGAAATTCCTCAATGGGCATTCAGATTTAATTGCTGGGGTGGTTTGTGGTGAAAAACAATCGATGATACCGGTAAAAACGATGCGTACATTCATTGGAAATATGGCCGGTCCGCACACAAGCTGGCTCCTAACGCGATCTGTTGAAACCTTAAAGCTGCGTATGGATCGTCAAGGTGCTAATGCGCAGAAAATTGTTGAATGGCTTCTTCAGCATCCTGCGATTTCCAGAGTATACTATCCGGGTTTGGCTTCACAAGGAGCGGATCAAGTTGAGATTTTTAAGCGTCAATGTACGCATCCCGGGGCCATGATTTCGTTTGATGTGAAAGGCGGTGAGAAAAGTGCGTTTGCTGTTTTAAATGCCCTCAAACTAATTAAACTTGCCGTAAGTTTGGGTAGTAATGAAAGTTTGGCGCAACATCCTTACTCAATGACCCATGCTGATGTGCCAGATGATGTGAAGGAATCCCTGAACCTTACCGATGCCATGATTCGTTTGAGCGTGGGTATCGAGGATTCAGAAGACATCATATCAGATCTAAAGCAAGCCTTAAATTCTATTTCCTAATCAAAACCTTTTTGTGCGCTCCGTGTATTAAGAGTAGCTTTGCAAAATTATTTTTCTGACAATAACATATGGACATTCTCGTACAGGCCAGTCAATTCATACTCAGCTTATCTCTCTTGATAATTCTCCATGAACTAGGGCATTTTTTACCAGCTAAATATTTCAATACCAAAGTTGAAAAATTTTACCTCTTTTTCGACCCCTACTTCTCTCTTTTCAAAAAGAAAATTGGTGAAACGGAATACGGTATTGGGTGGCTCCCTCTTGGGGGCTACGTGAAAATCGCCGGAATGGTCGATGAATCAATGGATACCGAGCAGCTTAAAAAAGAACCAGAAGATTGGGAATTTAGAAGTAAGCCGGCTTGGCAACGCTTAATCATTATGATAGGTGGCGTGACAGTCAATGTGATTGTGGCGCTCGCCATTTTCTTCGGTATGCTATTGTATTGGGGAGAGGAATATTTGCCTTCAGATGCACTGCCTTACGGTATTACGGCTGATAGCTCAGCACAGGCTATGGGGCTGCGAAATGGCGATCAGATTCTGAGTATAAATGGCTCGTTGCCGGAGCGGTTTAACCAAGTCCCCATCGAGTTGCTACTCAACGAACGCGGTGAGGTTAAAGTCCTTCGTGACGGAAAAGAGGTGACTCTTACGTATTCAGAAGAAGACGTAGCTCGATTTATTGGTTCTCGGGGAAACTTTTTGGGATTCCGCTTTAAATATTTCGTTGGTCAACTGGCTGAAGGTTCTCCTGCAGAAACGGCCGGACTTCAACCGGGGGATGAGCTTATTGCCTTGAATGGAGAGCATATGGAGTTTTTTGATCAGTATTTAGAAAAAATCCCAACATTTGCTAACCAAACAATAGAATTGACAGTCTTGCGCGACGGAGTTTCCAAGAATTTTAGTCTCGATATTCAAGAGGACGGTAGAATGGGAGTTTTCCCCCAGTCACCTCTAGATCAGTTTCAAACGGAAGTCAAGGAATACGGTGTAATTGAAGCTATTCCGGCATCGTTCGGAAAAGCGAAGCAGCTTTTGACCGATTATATTCGACAGTTTAAATTGATTGCTAATCCCAAAACCGGCGCGTACAAAGAAGTGGGTGGTTTCATAATGATCGCCAATCAATTTGACACCGTATGGAACTGGGAGCGTTTCTGGTCATTTACGGCTTTTCTAAGTCTGATGTTGGCTTTTCTAAATATCCTACCAATTCCCGCACTTGATGGCGGACACGTGGTGTTTGTGCTTTGGGAAATGGCTACCGGGAGAAAGCCTTCGACTAAGGTTTTGGAAAATGCTCAAATTGTAGGGTTCTTCCTTTTATTAGGACTCATCATACTCGCAAATGGCAACGACATCCAGCGCTTATTGGGACGTTAAAAGCTGATTGCCGCAGCGAGAGTAAGGCTGTAGTTGCTGTAATTATCCCTTATTACCGGTGATATTTGTACGGGAACATTACTCGCGTTAACTAGATTTCTCTCAATATCACCATCAAGTACGCGAAATTCTGCCCGAATCAGAAGATTATCACGCGGACTGAAGTCGACATTAAGTGAAGAACCATAGATCCTTAAGTCGCGTCGGAATTCAAATATGTTCGAAACTTGAGGGCCTTCATACGGTCTAAGAAACCCGGAGTCGCTAAAGTCTCGCGCGTATTCACCTCGAAGGGCCACGGCCCATTTTTCGTTGATTTCCCGTCGAAGAATCAGGTAGGGCATATGTACATTGTCTCCATCAGTGTGTATGGCGTCGTACCCCAAGAACCATTGCCATTTGTTCAGTGCGTGCTTAAAGTAGAACCCATTCAACATTCTGTTGCGTGGGCTGACTAATCCTGGGGCATCAGAGGTGTAAAGGAAATTGTAATGTACCTGGACTTTATTTGACCCCAATCGCCAGCGCCCCATAATCCCCGGCGCCGATTCTGCGGCTTGTCGGGTAATTGTCTCCCAGCCGTTTACTAAGGCTAATTCCACCATAATTACGTCCGTTGGGTCGTTCCACCGAGCTCGAATTCCAGATAAAAAATAGGGCGTATTTTCAGCATAAATGCTTCTGGTTAGGGTGGGGTTTTCGGCTCCTTTTACACTTTCTAATCCAATGCCACTTTCAAAAATCCCCGCTTCTACAAAAGTATTTTTATGGACTTTCCAGCCCACGTAGGCTTGGTAAATTGGCGTCGCCCACAAGGGTTCGTTAGCCATAATACGCCCGGAATAACTACCAAACATCAAATCGAGTTGAGCGTATACTCCCCGATTGTGATACCTCGACTCGAGAATAAAAGCATTGGGCGCTATCGTGTTATGTAAATGATGATTGTAAAACCAGTCGTCGCGTATGGCGGAGTTCCCCAAAGAAAAATCATGGTTGTAATATACCTCGGCATAGCCTGAGAACTTGATTTGTCCTACTAAGGATGAGGGTAATAAGTATATGAATAGCGCAATAAAACCCAGAATTGACTTGTTTGGTAACCAAGATTTTACCTGGCGTATAAAAGCTTGCAGGTTCATCTGGGAGCAATTGTTCAGACGTTTGGAAGGATTGCGCATTTTTTCTACGAATGTACAAAGTATTTTTGTTTTCTATGGGCATATTCCCTGACCGATGTCAGTATTTCAAATTTGGAAGTTGTGTAGCTTTGTCTATATTAATCATCGCTTTAAAAATGAAGTCTACTTGGACAAGCGCTATTTCTAGAGCAGTTACAACATTACCATCTACAAAAGTTTCTTCTGCTGGTGTGGAAAAACTTCGTGACCCATTCAAAGGTGTTTTTTTGCATCTTACTCCTCATTTTGAGCGATTTAAGTTGCGGTGTGTTTATGTTTTTTTGCTTGCGCACTTCTTAAATCATGGATACGCGCAGACGCATAATCTTTGGTTTGGCGGCGGTTTGCGCTCCGAAGCCCTCCGCGATATGGGTTATTCGCCTTTGGTGTTTTCGGGTTTAGGACTTAGCGGTATGCTGGGTTATGAAAAAAAAGCAGAATCTAAAGAAACCATTTGGATGCTTAATTATAGTCAAGCTGCGACAAGCAATATTTTTGAGAGAAAGCTTAGAGCAACCAATGTAGGACTACTTAATTTGAATTTTTACCCCAGAGCGAACAAAAGTTTTTCCTGGGGCTGGTCAAATAATAATGCATTGCATCACAGGTATATCTCTGGTTTTGATAATTTTAATGGTCGAACAGACGTCTTTACAGCATTTGGACCCGCCGTACAGTTCAAAAAGCAACTGCAGGTTAAAGAACGCAATTTTGTGTTTAGCGCAGTTTCACACATCCAGCTCCTTGGATTTTACCTCCCGTCGGGATACGTTTCTTCTTTGCCTTCCGGATTTGGCTATGAACCTAACGGTGCATTGAAAGGGTTTTGGCAGTCGATTTACCTTTTTTATCCCGGAGGAGCCTTTAATGCTGCTGTTTGGCCTAAATTAGAATGGCAACTCAAAACGGGAAATAGTATTGGACTTCAATACTTCTACGAATATACCCGAATGCAAGGTGCTCAAATGCACGAGCGCAGCACTGGTATGTGGTTGTTGAATTTTAGCATGAAGATCAAATGAAAAATATCCTTAGCGCTTTTACACGAAAATATGGCGCCTCAATTTATTCTTTAACGAAGCGAAAGATTATGTTCTTTGTCGTGTTGCTACTGACATTTTCTGGCATAATTTCTTGTGAAAAAAGTTTTTTAGGTAGCTCCTCTAGCGCTTCAAATTCGGAGGTTTTTGATTTTCTGTGGAATGATATCCGAAATAGGTACTCCTATTTTGAATTGAAACAGATCGATTGGGACGACTTAAAAGATCGTTATGCTTCATTGATTGACGACGGAATGGATGAATTCGAGCTTTTTGAGGTTTTGGCAGATATGCTTTTTGAGCTCGAAGATGGTCATGTTAATCTGACCAGCTCTTTCAATCGGAGTCGGAATTGGGATTGGTCGCAAAATTATCCGTTGAATTATAATCAGGGCATTATTGATCGCAATTACTTGGGAAAAGACTTTCATATAAGTGGGCCTCTGCGACATCAGGTAATCGACTCTATTTTGTATGTAAATTATCGCTCATTTGCAGATGAACTGCGACTGCAAGATTTGGACGCTATTGTAAACCGTGCAAAAAATTTAAAAGGCGTAATAGTAGATGTTCGCAGTAATGGTGGTGGTGCGCTGAATAATGCATTTAACCTAGCTGGGGCATTTACCGGCGAAAGCTACGTATATGGTAAGGTCAGGATAAAGAATGGCCCCTGTCGTGACTGCTTTTCTTCATGGACAGACTTGAGGGTTCCTGCAAAAAATGGCAATTGGTTCGATGGGCCTGTAATGGTACTCATTAACCGGTCATCATACAGCTCAACAACCTATTTTGCCGAAATGATGCGACAAAATCCTAGAGCAACGCTCATTGGAGATTCTACGGGCGGCGGAGGAGGGTCTCCGGTATTTGGGGAGCTACCAAATGGCTGGATGTATCGTTTCTCGGCTACACAAGCTATGACAATCGATAATCAGCATTTTGAGCTTGGCATACCCGTTCATTTACCCGTTGAATTGAATCCAAACGATGAAAGTAAGGGTGAGGATACAATTTTAGAAACCGCTCTTAATCAATTTCGATGAAGGAACTAAATCATAAAAAGCTTAGTACAGCTTTAGAAAAAATAGGTGCGGACAAACATATATTTAGCGCCGTTATTAAGGTCGAAAACGGCGATGCTAGCCAGTCGTGGATAGGCTCTACGGGCTCTATGAAGCCCACGGATCAATATTTTGTAGCCAGTGTGACTAAACTGTATGTCAGTGCGATAATTATTCAATTGATTGAAGAAGGCATTTTGAAGCTTGAGGATAAATTGTCTAAATATTTGTCTGATTCTATTCTCGACGGACTGCATATATATAAGGGCGTTGACTATTCTCGAGAACTGAATGTTCGTCACCTCATTTCAAATACATCAGGCATTCCTGATTATTTTTTTCATAAGGATCAATCGGGTAAAACTGCGGCTGATGATTTGCTGCTCGGGAATGATCAAGCTTGGCCCTTAGAGAAATCCATCGGTTTGGTAAAGCAACTGAAACCTAATTTTAAACCTGGGGCAAAAGCTGCTTATTCAGACTCAAATTATCAATTGCTTGGGAAGATTATTGAGGTGGTAACAAATTTGTCATTTTCGGAAGCATTAGATAAATATGTAGTTTCAAAGCTTGGTTTACAGAACACCTACCTTTACCGAGATATCAAAGATTTAGCACCTGCTCCTTTTTATTATGAGGAGAAAAAATTGTGGCTGCCGGCATATATGGCTTCTATAGGTCCAGAGGGTGGCGTAGTTTCGACGGCCAGTGATCAAAACTTTTTTCTCAAAGCCTTTTTTTCGGGAGCGCTTTTTCCCAAAGAAAGAATCGAGGAATTGAAACAGTGGCGAATGATTTTTCCCCCACCAGGATTGTTTTATTTTGGAATAGGTTTGGAGAAATTGTTTATTCCTTGGTTTTTTTCACCTTTCAAATACCCTGGGGAAATACTCGGTTTCTGGGGACAAACCGGTTCGTTTTCATTCTATAGTCCCAAATCGGATTTGTTTTTTTCAGGAACTACAAATCAAATTAATGGACGTGGACATAGAAAAGCAGCCTCATTTATCATAAACACCATTAAGGCAGCTCTTTAGAGTGTTTTGTTTGGCGCATCGAGTAGTACGTTTTCACGCAACTATTTTGGCTCTAGCCTCATTCGCGATTGTCAAATAGGTAGCATTCATAATCCATTTAGCTTTAGAAAATCAATCAGGGCGATTATTGCCATAGTTTTCTTTACACATGCGTGCCGAAATATTTCGCTGATGGATTTCCCGAATTTCCACGAATCCAATATACGTGAATTTGTGGTTAAAAATGGAGTTGAGTGAAAGGGCTTCCTTCTAAGCTTTGGCAGATATCTATGAGTTTGGCACCACAATTAGTAGGAATTCACAAAAATTGCCTGATCGATATTCAGCGCTTCAACTTGTAAAGAATCTAATTTGAAAAACACTCCAATCTTTGGTTTTGCACTCATTCCCAGTTGCTTGAATACCGGGGATTCGGCTTGTTCAATACCTGTAATGATTCGAAATTCGCCTTTATTTTTTGTGGGTTCAATAGCCATTTTATGTGTATGCTGAAATCCAGGAATGGCGTCCCAAACATCGGTGATGATGATGGCATTTTTCGGAATCTCGTTGGGAAAACAATACGGAAGAAAAAGGCTATTGATCTCGCAGTGGGTTTGCGTAATCGAGGTTTTTATTTTCGGGTATCGAGCAGTATCGATAAGAGAAATGACCACTAGTAAAGTAAATGCGAGATTTTTTCGTGGAATTTTGTTTAAAATGATGGGGAGCGCTAAAAGTCCAATCGGATAAAAATGCCGTGCTTCAAAGGAAATGGCCGCCCAACGCATTTGTTGAAGAGCAAAGAATATTGAGAAGAATAGGAACACTAGAAAAGCTAATTGATGATAAGCACTTCGGGTTTTCAGCGGCAGCATGATGTACGTTGAAAAAAGGCCTAATACAATAAATATGGAGTACAGTAGGTACTCATGGATTGCGCCAGATTTCCAAGTATTCTCAAGTGCTGACCACAACCAAAATGGACTAGCTATGGGGGCGGCAAACGAATATATCCATCCGTTCCAATTGTTGTGAGGTAAGTTTCCGTAGCCCTGTTTATCGATATTGGAGGTTGGCGTTTCACCCATTTGCAGAAAGAAGTACCACGCTAAAACACCGCACAATACGGTAGGCAAAAGTTGAAGGAAAGTTTGACCTCTGAATATGCGTTGGTGATATTTCCAAATGACCACTGGTATTGCAATTACCACAAAGGATGCTTTAGCAAAAAGTCCAACAAGTAACCAAACGGGCAAATAACGATGGAATTTTTTCCCTTGTAACGCTTGATGTATAAAGTAGGGTAAAATGCAAAAAAGCAAGAGATCCCCGCCCATATAAAGCAAGGTATGCCAGTACAGGTTACGATTGAGAACAAGGAGTACAAAAAGCCAACTCCAATGTACTTTGGGGTAATGTCTTTTCCATAATCGCAGCCAGCCAAAAACTCCAATTAGCAAAGTAATACTAATTGTTATTTTCTGTGCAATAATCCAATTTGTGGTGATGAGGTAAAATACGAAAGGTATCAGGTATTGACCGGGCGTCCACCAGGCAAGAAAAACGGAGGAAAGCTCATCGGGCTGAACAGGATTAGCGTAGGTCAAGTGGTTGAATTCGCCTCCTTGTAGCATACTTTGCGCTACGTGTATTCCCCTCAATGCGTCGGCAAAGTTCGGAAGGGGTAATGCCCAAAGTGCAATGAGGAAGCCCAAAAGGACAACAGCTGAAAGTGCTATCCGCCAGTTCACAATACGAGGGCCTTGAGGATCATAGTCCGGCAATTAAGAAGTACAGAGGCATTCCTAGGGTGATATTTACAGGAAAGGTAATGGCAAGTGCCATAGGTAAGTATATTCCGGGATTGGCTTTGGGTGCTGCCATTTTCATAGCGGCAGGAACGGCGATATACGATGCACTGGCTACCAGTATAGCAAGCATAAAGCGGTCGCCGACCGAATTGCTAAATCCGTGAGATACCCATGCGGTAATTGATCCATTTACAAGGGGAATTATGATGGCGAAGAATGTAGCAGATCTTCCTTCGCGGAAGAAATCGCCTAAGCGCTTTCCACTTTGAATTCCCATATCGAGCAAGAAGATGGCTAGGAAACCTTTGAAAATGTCGGTAGTAAAAGGTTTTATTTCGTCGGCTTGGGCATCGTTGGCGAGATAACCGATAATCAAACTCCCTAGTATGAGCAGTACACTTCCGTTGGTAACTGCATGATGCAGGACTTTGCTGAAGGGCATGGCAACCTCATCGCGGTCGTATTTACGGAGCAATAATACCCCAACGATAATTGCGGGAGCTTCCATTAGTGCGAGTACAGCAACCATGTGTCCGCCAAACTCTAAATCTTGGCGTTCGAGGTAAGTTATGGCGGTTACAAAAGTCACAGCGCTTACCGAACCATAGGCTGCGGCAATGGCTGCGGCATTGGCCACGGAAAACTTCTTCTTGACTACAAAAAATACGATAACGGGCACCAACGACGCCGCGGCGAGTGCGTACCCAATGGTTGCTATTACTTCTCCGTCAATGCTGCTATGCGCCAATTCGTGACCTCCTTTGAATCCGATAGCAAAAAGTAAATATATCGAAATGAACTTGGCGGAATTTTCAGGAATAGCTAAGTCGCTTTTTACCTGAACCGCAAGAATACCCAGTAAAAAGAGCAGTAGGGCAGGATTGGTTAGGTTTTCAATCAACAAGTCCATGGGCATAAATATAAATCTTTCTGCAAATGTACTTCGCCAAACACTATCCACGCCCTTAGATGCATAACAATTAATTAATGCAAGGGCACCGTATTTAAAGAAAAAAGCCGGGCAATTTTGCCCGGCTGAGATTATTATTGACCTTGTCCCATTGAAAATCCTGCGACCCCATCAAAATAATAGAGGTGTTCGGTTTTTATGACATCTACTTTCGCTTGATGACAACGCTGAAGAATATCTAAAACTTTGTCGAAGGTAATGGGGGTTTCGCTTTTAAAGCGACAGCGCCAATGGTCGGTACAAAAAGTTTCGTCAAAGCCGTTGGGATAAACCTTTATTCCACGATTGGTAATCATGCTTAGAGGAAGGTCGTCGGCGGCTAAATCCCTTAGTTTGTCACCAATTACATTAGGGTCTTTACCTGGCCAATAGACAAACACATCTACGCCCATCAACTCGCGCTTGGGGTCAGGCTTTCTTTGTGGCTCAGGAATCACTAAGGCCTTTCCTCCTGCCAATTTCGCTTCGGGGAAATGACTAGGTTTTTTACCGAGATTAGCTATAACGGCCTCGGAAAATTCTTTGGTCCCGGCTTTTTGCTTGGAGAGTTCGGAACTATAAATATCAGCGGTGTGAATACCACTTTCAATGGTTACATAAAGCGCATTTTGGATGTTTTCAGCCACATCGCCCATTCCTAAATGCTGAAGCATAAGTACGGCGGCCTGAATTAACCCACTGGGATTAGCAATATTTTGTCCGGCAATATCGGGAGCAGATCCGTGAATTGCTTCGAACATGGCGTAATTCATTCCAATGTTGCTCGATCCAGCCAAACCAACTGATCCTGAAATTTGCCCGGTTATATCAGAGATGATATCACCGTAAAGATTTGGCATTACAACTACGTCAAAGCGCTCTGGGGTGTCGGCAATGCGGGCGGCTCCAATATCTACGATGTAGTGATCGTTTTGAATATCGGGGTACTCGGGAGCTATTTCGTCAAAAATTTTGTGAAACATCCCGTCGGTGATCTTCATGATGTTGTCTTTGGAGAAGCAAGTCACCTTCTTGCGATTGTTGGCACGTGCGTATTCAAAGGCGTAACGGATGATTTTTTCACAACCTGGACGACTGATAAGCTTCAAGCACTGCGTTACCTCAGGGGTTTGTTGGTGCTCAATGCCGGCATATAAATCTTCTTCATTCTCGCGAATGATTACCAAATCCATATCGGGATGAAGTGTTTTTACAAAAGGGTGGAATCCTTTACAAGGGCGAACGTTGGAGTATAGTCCTAGTGTTTTTCTAAGGGTAACATTCAAACTTTTATAGCCGCCACCTTGTGGTGTAGTAATTGGCGCCTTGAGGAAAATTTTGTTCTTGGCAATGGTAGTCCAAGCTTCCGGACGAATTCCCGAGGTGAATCCCGATTCGTACTCTTCTTTCCCAATTTTTATTTCGTCAAACTCAATAGGAGCATTGGCGGCTTTGAGAATAGCGAGAGTCGCGTCCATAATTTCCGGACCGATTCCGTCACCTTTGGCAATGGTTACACGTGTCATAGTATTGAGATATTAATTGTGGTTTAATTTGGCGGACAAAGAAACAAAACACCGCGCTTCTTTCCGAACATAAATGAATATTTTCGTACTTAAGAAAAGCTTATTATGCTTCCTTAGATGCCGACTTCAACTTGTATTCTCCACATCCAAAATGATCCAGCTGGAAGCAAAGCCGTTGGTGAGAAGCGATTTTCATAAGTAACATCGGTTTGTAATTTCAATCGGTGCCCTTTTAAATATTTACTAAGGCCAATGGTATATTGATGGATATCGGTCTCAAATTGAGAAATTTGATCTGTGGGATTCATGGAGCTGTAGCGCAGGGCAACTTCGTAATTATTAGGCCAAATGTAGCTTGCTTGATAGTTCTGACCGAGCCCGGTATAAATGTACCGAACATCGCCAAGTATATTTTGGGTTACCGGGTCATCACTTTCACGATACATCCATTCAATTGCCAGGGCAAATCCACGATATTTTACTAGCCAGTCGGTCGATAGCGTAATCATGCTTCGGGGTTCAAAAAGTGCTTGACCAATTTGTCCGCCTGTTCGCAGTGTCTGGTCGTTTCGACTGTATGTAAATCCTGCGGAAAGTTTAGGGGTTTGCTCCCGGATGAGGTCGCCCTCAAAATAGTCTCCAAATTTCTCGAATAGTCCCAACGGTAGTAACTCAACCCTACCTGTGTATGCCAAACCATCGGATGTTGATATAATATTTCTGCCCTCACCAGAGGTTATGGCACTACGAAAAACGGCGTAGAAGTTTTTAAAGACGTTTTCGGTATACGCCAGATGAAATCCAAAATCTCGATCGATGTTTAGCTGAGCGTTGACAATACTTCGATCGACAAATTGCAAGTCGCCAGATGAGTTCACCCGCTGGCGGTTTCCTGGGAGTTTGGTTTGTCCAAAGCCGAGTTGCAATTTATCATTAACTCGATAGAAAAACATGGCATCACGAACTATGTTTGGAAATTCGGTGTTTTCCCAATCCATATCACCCCGAGTAAATGAGAGTTGGATGACGTAAGAAAATTTCGGATTTAGAACGTAGCCGTCGAATCTTAGTCGCAGTCTGCGCACTCGCGCCTCTATCTCCGAAATTTCTTCATCGTTGAATAAAGCTCCAGCGCGATTTTGCATGCGGAAGCGAAGATTAAACGAAAAAGAGGAGTCCGTAGGGTGTATGCCGATCCCTTGTCCAAAGGTGAAGTAGGGCACTTCGCTGAAAGCTTGGGGAATGGACTCCATGTAGCGCGCCGTATCTAGCGCGTTGCCTCTAATGGGCACAGGGTAAATTTGTGCGGAAACGGGAAGGTGCCATGCACATATTCCAAGAAAAACCAGCCAGCGTATCATTGGTTGTAGGTAGGCATTTGTATTACTTTATTGTATTTCCGGGACAGGCGCGCATTGGTCTTTGAAAATTTTGAAAATCAAAGTTATTTTGTGCAGATATAAAGACGTTCATTGGGCATCAATCGGTATTTGTCTGCTTCTTCTTGACTAATATCCTTTTCGTAGAGGTACTCAGTTACGGTAAAGCCCGATTTTTCCAGCCTTTGTGGATAATCGGTGCCATAGACACGTACGTGGTCGTATTGTCCGAAAAGTCGAATTCGTTCAGCTTCATCGGTTATACTCGGATCGGAGAAGGTCTCACTTCGGCCAAGATCCTGAGGAATTTGCATGATGGCCATTCCTCCAGGTTTTAGGACTCTACACAACTCACTCATGCAGCGAATATCGTCGGTGACGTGCTCGAGTACGTGGTGGCAAAAAATTACGTCGTACGTGTTGTCGGGCAGTGGTATATCGTGTAAGTCGAATTTTAAATCGGCCAGTGGAGATTCAATATCGGCGGTCACATATTTCAGATTTTTCATTTTTCGAAACTTTCCGTAAAAACACTGCTCAGGCGCAATGTGTAAAACCTGAAGTGAATCGGTGAAAAAGTTTGTGTGTCGTTTTAAATACAACCAAAGCAGGCGGTGGCGTTCCAGACTTAAGCTTCCAGGAGCCAATACATTGGGTCTTTGGCGGTCGCCATAACCATAGGGTAAAAACTTACGATAACCTTTGCCGTCTATGGGGTCAACGTAGCGGTTGCCTCGCAGTAACAGAGGCAGAACGGCTTTTGCAGGATAACTCAAACGTATGAGCCACGGTCTGGGAATGACATTGAGCACCCATTTAAATATACGACTAATCATGATTTCGCTTTGTGAGTTGGCAAAAATAAGTCAGCGGTTACAGCTTTTAGGGTTTACAAACACATTTCCACGAAAATTATCTTTTATCTTTGCCAAAAGTTTTATCAGTCATCGATGGCCTATTAAAGCTGATAATCATTAAAGTTCGAGCAGATGAATGATGTAAAAATTGCGGATATTTCTTTGGGCGAGTTTCCCTTATTACTCGCCCCTATGGAAGATGTGAGCGATCCTCCTTTTCGCGCCTTGTGCAAGAGAGAGGGTGCGGATTTAATGTACACAGAGTTTATTTCCTCGGAAGGATTGATTCGCGATGCGGCGAAGAGCAGACAGAAACTAGATATTTTTGAGTACGAAAGACCTATTGGCATTCAGATTTTTGGAAGTGAAATAGAATCAATGCGGATGGCAACGCAGATTACCGAAGAAGCTAATCCTGATATTATCGATATCAATTATGGATGTCCTGTGAAAAATGTAGCCTGTAAAGGTGCTGGGGCGGGGATTCTACAGGATATCCCTAAAATGATTCGTATGACTGCCGAAATCGTAAAGAGCACCTCCAAGCCCGTTACGGTGAAGACGCGACTGGGTTGGGATGAGAACACCAAATACATCGTAGAGGTAGCCGAGCGTTTGCAAGATGTGGGTATCCAGGCGATAAGTATTCATGGTCGAACGCGTAAACAGATGTATAAAGGGGATGCCGATTGGACGCTGATTGCTGAAGTGAAAAATAATCCACGAATGCGCATCCCAGTCTTTGGAAATGGTGATGTTGATACGCCACAAAAAGCGGTGGAGATGCGAAACAAGTACGGAGTCGATGGCGTAATGATTGGTCGAGCCTCGATAGGTTATCCTTGGATTTTTAAGGAGATCAAACATTTCATGAAAACCGGCGAACTGCTTCCTGAGCCTTCGCTGGAAGAAAGATTACAGGCGGCCTTACAACACGTGACGATGGCCGTTGAGTGGAAAGGAGAAAAATTGGGGATTTTTGAAACCCGACGACATTATACCAATTACTTCAAAGGCCTAGAGCACTTTAAGCCTTTCCGCACTCGTTTGGTAACTACCGAGACTCTGCACGAAATAGAAATGATTTTTGATGAGGTTCGGGAGTTTTATCAACCCGTGGAAACGCATTAGCCCATATTGCAGCCTTTAGACAAGCTTTTCAACAAAACAGGCCTTTTTCGCCCTGCACCACCCCAAGCAAAACTAAAACAAACCGTCCCAATATTGGGATATGTATTAAAAATCAGCCCCTTGTAGATAATGACAGTTTTTACTGGAAACGATTATTGGTTTTGTGAATGAATACTCCTTGTTCTCCAGATTGAACGGTGTTGTTCTAACACCACTTGCAGGTGTCTTGCGTGTTTTGTTGTATTCTTTTTGGTATTGCGGCTTTGATATGGCTGGAAAACGGACTTTTTTCCGGTGAGGCACATGTAGCACCTCATTGGGTGTATATCTGTTTAAAACCAGTAAGGGGTTGTTTTATTGGTCGATGGCTTGCTTACATTCACGTCTAAAAAGGACTCAAAGTTCAAGTATTGAGTTATCTCCTATAAGGATGATTTTAATTTAAATCCACGCGGATGGGAATTTTGATCCGGAGCTAACTTTATGTTAGTGAGTATTCTAAAGTCTATCGATAAAGTAGGTTTTGGCAGAAAGGGACTTTTTGGTGCAGACTTAATCTCTATCTTCGAAATATCAATATTAAACAAAATTCCTTACCTTGCACCATATTAAACCACTTATTTTTTTCTTGACAATTATAATACAGGATATTAACCCAAAAACTAGCCTACAAGCCAAATGCCTATTCCCATAAACATAGAAAATTTATTGAGTGGAAAGTCTGTAGAAAATGACCGCATCGAATACAAAGAAGGGTGGAATCCACCGGCCATTTATCGATCCATTTGTGCCTTTGCTAATGATTTCAGTAATATCGGTGGGGGTTACATAGTAGTGGGTGTCCAAGCCAAAGACGGCATACCGGTTCGACCAATAAAGGGGATTTCTAAGCATATAATTGATTCCATTCAGCAACAAATGATTGGACTTAACAATCTCATTCGTCCTATTTATCATGCTAAAATGGAAATTGTGGAGTTAGACGGTAAAATAGTCATCGTACTTTGGATTCCCGGTGGTTCAAACCGTCCTTATGAAGTTCCTGAAGATATAACTGCAAAAAAGAAAGATTACCATTACTACATACGCAAATACGCTAGCTCGGTAAAAGCGGGAAAACAAGAACGAGAGGAATTAATTAGTTTGGCCAATCAAGTTCCATTTGACGATCGTGCAAATACAGACGCTTCTTTAAATGATATTTCCTTTACCTTGCTAAAAGACCACTTACGTATTACAAAAAGCAGATTACAAGATTGGTCAGAAACTCACACCAAATCAGACATTTTAGCTCAGATGGAATTGCTGTCAGGACCTCCAGAGCAATTGTTCCCGCGAAACATAGCACTAATGATGTTTGCTGAAAAACCAGAAAAATTTTTTCCATACACACGAGTAGAAATTGTCTTTTTTCCTAAAGGAACTAACGATCCTGAGTTCAAAGAAATTTCACCAATCTCAGCCCCTGTGCCTTTTATGATAAAAGAAACTTTGAATTATCTAAAAACGCATGTCTTGGAAGAGAAAATTCGAAAAGTACAAAATCAACCTGAGTCAATTCGGAATTGGAATTATCCGTATGCAGCTCTGGAAGAAGCTGTAGCAAATGCATTATATCACCGAGACTATCAGCAACGCGAACCCGTTGAAATAAGAATATATCCAGACAGTATTACCATATTAAATTACGGAGGCCCAGATAGATCGATTAAACTCACCGCATTTCAAAATGACATAATAAAGCCAAGACGTTACCGTAATCGCAGATTAGGTGATTTTTTAAAAGAACTGGATTTAACTGAAGGAAGGGCAACAGGTATTCCAACCATTCGTAAAGCATTAAAGGAAAACGGTTCTCCCGAAGCTTACTTTGATACTGATGAAGACAGAACATTCTTTGAAACAACCATATATATCCACGAATTATTCAATCTCAACCAAAGTGGCCTGCAAGTTTCGGAAAGAATTTCGGAAAGAATTTCGGAAAGAATTCGGAAAGAATTTGGAAAAACAGCAAAACAAGTTGAAAGCACATTAAAAATCATTTCTAAAAATCCTCATTATTCTGCGGAAGAAATTGCTTTAGAAATAGGAAAATCGTCTAGAACAGTTGAAACATATATTCATAAGCTTAAAGAAGCTAGAATAATTGAAAGAGTAGGTCCTAAGTTAGGTGGGTATTGGGAAATAGTAAATTTGTAGTTTTTGAACTGTGAATGAAAACAATGATGCGCTTAGAGTGATCTATAAGCATACAATATAAAGACTACCCGGCACCACCCCACGCAAAACCAAAACAAACCATCTCAATTATTGGTATGCTTTCTGAAATTCAAAAATTTAAGAACAATGTGAAAGGTGGGTGTATATTTTTGAACTTAAATTGTTTTTGAAAAAAAACTTGGTTATTCGCAACAAACACATTACTTTAGCACCACCGTGATAACCTCCAAACCAACATATCATTACGACAGCCTCATTACCCGCTATGCCTATCACCACGGGTATTACGACCGCCACGAGCGTGAGTTCCGCGGCTTTGGCATGGTAGAGCAATGGGACACCGAGGAAGTGGATTTCTTTGGCGAACCCGGCCTTTTCCCTGTGGGCAGTAACGAAGAAGACACCTACGCCCTGCCGCCCGTTTATACCAAAACTTGGTTTCACAACGGGTATTTTGAAGAAATGAACCGGGTTTCACAACAGTTTAAAAAGGAATATTACCAAGGGGATGGAGCCGCTTGGCACCTACCTGACAGCATCTTGCCACAAGGTCTTACCGCTACCGAATGGCGTGAGGCCCACCGCGCCCTCAAAGGGCAGCCTTTGCGCAGTGAGGTATATCACATAAACGAAGACGGCAGTGTGAGCGAGCCTTATACCGTTAGCGAAAGCAACTACCGGGTAAGGCGGATACAACCCAAAGGGGAAAATCGCTTTGCCTCTTTCCAAACGCTGCCCGAGGAATCCCTGAGCTACCAGTACGAGCAAAACCCCGCAGACCCGCGCATTGCCCACGAGCTTACTCTGGAAACCGACCTATATGGCATGCCCTTGCGCAGCGCCCACGTAGCCTATCCGCGCAGGGGCACGGGGCATCCCATTCCCCAAAGCCGACCGCTGATGGTGCTTACCAAACAGGAGTACATACACCTTGACGACCAAACCAACGCCCTGCGATTGGCCATTCCTTATCGGGTGGAAGCTTGGGAAATTACCGGCTTGGCTGCCGGAAACCTGCTCAGCGCAGATGACTTGGACGAAGCCTTTGACAATGCCTCGGCCATCGATTATCTCACCACACCCAACTACAGCAGCGAACAAAAACGCCTTGTAGCAAAAACCGAGGCTGAGTACTACAATGCCGCCCTAAGCGCAGCACTGCCCTTGGGCGAAGCCGCCATGCACGCCCTGCCTTACCAGAGTTATTCGTTGGCGCTTACCGCTGCCATGAAATCTACTGTTTATGGAAGTTACAGCGAGGTGGACGACACCCTGCTGGCCAACGAAGGGGGCTATGCCAAACGCGGCAGCGATTTTTATGCGCCTTCCGGTATTTTTACCTTTGACGATGCGGCCTTTTTTACCATAGAAAAAACCACCGACCCCTTTGGGGAGGAAACCCATTTTGAATACGACTCCTACCACCTGATGGCCCTGAAAACCACCGATGCTTATGGCAATGAAATGAGCGTAGAACCCGACTACCGCGTATTGGCGCCCTGGCAGGTGACCGACCCCAACGGCAACCGCCAACAAGTGGCTTTTGATGCCCGCGGCATGGTGGTGAAAACAGCCGTGATGGGCAAACAGGGCGACAGCGATGGAGACACCCTGAGCGACCCCACCGGTATTTTGGAATATGGCCTTTTTAACTGGATGACCCACGGGCAGCCCAACTACGCCCACAGCCTGATGCGCGAAA
>REDE01000173.1 GCA_007693635.1 Flavobacteriales bacterium
GCGTTTAAAGGTTGCACATCAACAGCAGTTTATGCGTAGAATGCGGGTAGAGGCCATACAAAAAATGGCGGCAATGGATTACGCTGACTTTGTTAAAAGCGATGTTGGCGCTTTGCAGAATGTGTTGGGGTCAGAAATTAACCGATCAAATATCGCCTATAACCATCTTTTGCAGTCCTTACAATTTTTCAGCATGGCAGGATTGTTCTTCTTGTTTTCCTTGTTTATGCACGCAGGTTTTGCGATTACCGTAGCGGTTTTTGGCAGTGTAATTCATTGGACTTTCGTTCCATTTAATCGCCAAGCTACGGAAATTTCGGAGCAAATCACCCAAAAACATCATTACTTTCACCGTTTAATGGTGCAAATGGTTAGGTATTTTCCCTATTTACGAGTCACTAATAGGGCTAAGAGCTACGGACAGCAGCTGGTGGCGGTAGCTGTGCAAATGGAAAATGAGCAGTTTCGCGTAGGTAGCGTCGGAGCCAAGATTGCGGCTATCCGTGAACCATTGGTTTTGTCCGTGGCGGTGGGCGCACTCTTGTTTTTTTACCAATCAACGGGTATTGGCTTAGCAGAAATTCTGGTTACTTTTATGATCGTTTATCGTTCAGCACAATTTGCCGTTGAAGCGCAAACAAACCGCAATCACGCTTTGGGATTTTCAGCTTCTGCGCAGCGGGTTGAGAAATTTTTAAATACCACCCCAACACCTCCGTTGCTGGATAGATTGACTTTAATTGCAGATGTAAATTCTATACAGGTCCGCGAGATGCTTGTGCATTCCGTCTCGGAACCAATTACGGCAGAATTTAAGCGCGGTCAGCTAAATGTTATTACAGGCGCAAGTGGGAAAGGAAAAACTACCCTGTTGCGGATTATTGCGGGCACTCAAACCCCTTTGTCGGGAAAAATTATGGTCAATGATCAAACGAATTTTTATCCTGTCGTTGGCTATGTATCACAGGAGCCGGCAGTTTTTAGTGACACCCTACGCAATAATTTAAGCTTTTGGGAGTCCGTTGCCATAAGTGATGAAGACTTATGGGGAATTATGAAGCGCATAGGCCTAGAAGAATTTTGTCTAGCTCTGCCTGATAAACTCGACACATTACTTGACCCAAGAGAAATCAGTGGGGGGGAAGCCCAAAGGATTGCTATAGCGCGCGAAATCGTTTTGCAATCGCCAGTGATCTTACTCGATGAGCCAACAGCCGCACTTGACGATCAACATGCAAAAAAAGTAGTTGATGTTCTACAAGATTTGTCTACGAGCCATCTCATTATCGTTGTTTCGCACCAGCCAGAGTACTTTAAAGGAGCAAATTTCGTGAATTTAGCTTGAGAATAAGCGAATTCACTTATCACAAAAAACAAAACCCCGGTATTGCTACCGGGATTTGAAATCCTTGAATAAAGGTTTAGTTCAATTTGCCTGTAAGTTCAGCACCGGCCTTAAATTTCGCTACTTTTTTAGCAGGAATTTTAATGGTAGCACCGGTAGATGGATTACGACCTTCACGAGCTGAACGCTCTGATACAGAGAAAGTACCGAAACCAATAAGCGATACACGTCCGCCAGAAGATAGCGTGCTTGAAATGCTGTTGGTTACTGAGTCAAGAGCCTTTTTAGCGGCTGCTTTGGAAATGCCCGCATCAGCTGCGATAGCATCAATGAGTTCTGCTTTGTTCATAGTTTTAAGTTTTATTATACAACGAAACAAATATATTGGAAATACTGATAGTTACAAGTCTTTGCTATAAAAAATTTCAAATTTGTTGAAAAAACCAATAAAATGTTAAAAACCGCCGCGCAATTATTCTCATAATCAAGCTCGCTGCCTTAAATGTCGACCTCCTTGGAAATGAACTTACATCATCTAAAGACCGCTTAATTCAGTTTCACATCTTCCTCTTTGGGCAATCCGTTGATAAATGCAGCGGCGGGCATAGGGGGTTTTCCTTGGGGTTGGACTTCAATAATCTCCAACAATCCGTCTGGTAGTTGAACTTTCCACGAATTTTTTTCGATTAAATGTCGCGTTTCCTTAATAGCGAAGTTGGCTTCTTTGTTAACTATCCTGGATTTCAATATTTTTATCGACTGGTTTCGCGGAGCAATCATTTCTGTGAAAGCCCCTGGATAGGTACTTAGCCCACGAATATGATTATGAATATCATTGATGGGCTTAGTCCAGTCAATACGACAATCGTCTCTAAATATTTTCGGTGCATTTTTCTGTTGTGAGCTTTCGGGTTGCGGTACGGACTCGATTCTACCTTCTAAATAGTCATCAGCGGTTTTTACTACGAGTTGAGCCCCGATTTTCATCAGTTGTTCGTAAAGTTCAGCGGTCGTTGTGTTTTCGCCTATTTCAACTTCTTCGCGATAAAATATTCCACCTTCATCAATTTTATCGTTGAGTAAGAAGGTGGTCACCCCACTTTTGGTTTCTCCGTTCATCACTGCGCGGTGTATTGGAGCCGCTCCTCGGTAAGCGGGCAGTAGTGATCCGTGCAAGTTGAAGGTTCCTAGTCTTGGTGCTGTGTAGATTTCTTCCGGGAGTTTTTTAAATGCCACCACAACTCCCAGGTCGGCGTTTAAATTTTGAATTTCATGTATCGCATCGGAATCTCGAAGTTTTTCCGGTGCGATGACCAGCATGTTGTTTTCGTGGGCATATTTTTTTACCGGACATTCTTGGAGTTTTCTACCTCTACCTGCGGGCTTGTCTGGGGTTGTGAGTACTGCACAAATGGTATATCCTGCCTCGTGAAGGGCTTTAAGACTTTCAACGGCAAAGTCTGGTGTACCCATAAATATGAGTCGATATTTTTTACGTTCTTCCGGTGTCATAAAGTATTGATTTGAAGTTGGCCCTTTTGGTTGCGAATAATTTTTTCTCTAAGAAGCAGATCATCGATGATATCCTCAAGTTGTCGAACATTGCTAATCCCTAGATGTTCGGCGAGTTGTGATAAACTTAAAGCTCCTTTATTGTTCAACTCCTTCATGACATCCTCGGCGTTTATTTTGATTTTTTGTTCATTTTGCTTCCTGCAATAATCACATTTTCCACATTCCTCATCGCGGTTCTCTCCGAAGTAGTCTAAGAGGATGTTTGCTCTGCAGCGTTTGGTTTCTTTGAGGTATTCGATCATGGCATCAACGCGATTGATTCTTGTTGAGCTATAGGCGTTGTAACTTTTTCGATCGATGCGTAAATCTTTTTCCCGAACTCTGCCAAAGTGAAATATCAGTGCAGGTTTTCCCGTAGACGCTTGGTAGCTAAGAAGTTTTTTTGAGGCTAAGAGTTTCAGGGTTTGTTTGACATCAATGAGCGATAAACCGGTTTTTTGTGCCAAATCACTTTCGCGAATTTTTTTATAATCAAGATGCAAGGCTTCGTATAGACGAAGCATAGTTTTAACTAGGCGTTCGCTCTTTTCGTTGCGCAGACTTTCGGCGTAGAGGGCTTTGGGGGTGGAGGTTATTTTCACACGACTAAATTCCCAGAAGCTTTCAGACACCGTTAATATACCTTCCCGCTCCATAACTTTTATGGCCTCGTGGGCTTTGCCTTCATGAATGCGTTGTTTTCGGGTAAAATCAAACAAGTCAAAGGCGAAGGGAATGCCCTTACCCGCTCCGTAGGCGATTCCCAAGTGGCGATTGAGCTGTTCGTAGATGGACTGTATTTCTTCAACTTGGGGAATACTACTTACGTGTTTGCGTTTGAGAATATGCTCATCGCCAGGGGCTACCAGCATCACACCCCAAGCTTGATTGCCATCGCGACCGCCTCTTCCGGCTTCCTGAAAGTACTCTTCCGGACTCGGAGGCGCTTCCAAGTGGATTACCAAGCGGACATCAGGTTTGTCTATCCCCATACCGAAAGCATTGGTGGCCACCATAATTCGAGTTTTGTTTTTCATCCAACTCAACTGGTTCTCTTGGCGTTCTTGCGGACTCATCCCAGCATGGTAGGGGAGGGCACTTATGCCTGCTTTCGCTAATATTTCCGATAACTCATGGGTGCGCTTTCGACTGCGTGCATAGACAATTCCGCAACCAGACATTTTACTGAATATGCGCGTCAAGTGCTTGTATTTGTCTTCGGTGTAAAATACTGAATACGTCAGTTTTTCACGAAAGAAGCTTTTTTGAAAAACATTTTTTTTCCGAAATTTTAACGACTCCTGAATATCCTCCACAACCATCGGCGTGGCGGTAGCAGTTAGCGCCATAATTGGAACATCTTCTCCAATGATGGGGCGCAACTGTGCAATTTCTCGGAAAGGAGGTCGGAAATCATGACCCCATTGCGAGATGCAGTGTGCTTCATCCACAGCAATCATTGAAATCTTGGTGTGGTACAATCGTTCTATGAAGCTGGAACTTTGTAAGCGTTCCGGCGAAACATAGATCAATTTATACGCACCTGAAGTCATGTTGTCTAGCGCAATATCGCGTTTTCTCCCCTGAAGTTCAGAGTGTAATGCAATGGCCTGAATGCCCGCTTTTTTTAAGTGTTGAACTTGGTCATTCATCAGAGCGATAAGCGGGGATACGACAATGGTTACTCCTGGCAGACAAAGTGCTGGGACTTGAAAACAAAGTGATTTTCCTCCTCCGGTTGGAAGTAAAGCTAAAGTGTCTTTACCCGCCAATACCGAGTTGATAATGTCCTCTTGTAGGGGGCGAAATTCACTGTACCCCCAGTATTTTTTTAAAACACTATGGGGCGTCGGATTAGCCATGCTTTTCTAAATATTCAATCACAAATGCTGCGCGTTTTTCGATACTGCAATTGGGTATGATGATCGGTGTATAGCCGAAATGTTGATAGGTTCTTTTTAAGGCCTGATCAATCTTGACAGCTTGTTCCCAGCTCTCAACTCGTTGATCATCATTCTCAAAAATATCCATCCAAGGTTCCGCTAAAAATATTAAGTCATAATGATATTCTACTACCTCGGCTGTAATTGCTTCGGAAATTGAAATTTCATCTAAATTTTGATAGGCCAGCACATCAATCACCGAGCGGTCGAAAAAGTTCCAACCTTCTTTGGTGTTATGAAACTGATTTTTCCTCTTCTCGTACACCATATTGGAAAAGGCTTCCAGATTTTGCCATGGCGTGATATCCAAATTATTATCGAGACTTTCTTGAATAATTTCTCTGGAAACTTCTGGCAAGCAATGATAACCCAATTCACAGAAATGGCGTAGTAGTGAGGTTTTGCCACTAGAAGGACTTCCTGTAAAAACTATACGGAGAGAGGATATGGATTTTGGTTTCAAATTATGCTTCGTTGATACGTTCAAATTCAATCAACAAAAGTACGCTATTTAACCATTTCTTTTTCCAGTTGCTTGCGATAGATGCTCAAGTAGTACGAGTCGCTTTTAATGAGTTGGTTATGATTTCCTTTCTCAATAACTTGTCCATTCTTCAATACCAAAATCATATCGGCGTGCTGTACCGACGTGACTCGGTGCGAAATAATTATCGAGGAAATACTTTTTGAATAGGAACGAATGGCCTTTAAAATGAAGTCTTCCGTCTCGGTATCAACAGCGGAAAGACAATCGTCGAGAATCAGTAGTCGAGGTTTTTTTATCAGTGCTCTTGCCAGAGCTGTTCGCTGTTTTTGACCTCCAGAAAGAGTTACTCCCCGTTCACCCAAACGCGTCTGGTATTTTTCCGGGAAGTCCATAATGCTGTTGTGCAATCCCGCACTTTTTGCGGCTTCCTCCACCATTTCTTGGGTTGGATTATCTATACCAAATGCTATGTTGTTGTAAATTGTATCGGAGAATAAAAAGACGTCCTGCGGGACAACCGCTATTTGCTCGCGATACTCTTCGAGATTGATTTCTTTCAAATCTTTTTCATCGAGATAAATCAATCCAGAAGTTGGGTCGAATAGTCTGCTTTGCAAGGCTGCAATGGTTGATTTTCCAGATCCTGTTTCCCCAATAATTGCTAGAGTTTCTCCGGGTTTTATTTCAAACGATACGTCTTCTAGGGCCTTTATGCCCGTGTGTGGGTAAGTAAAGCTGACATTTTCCCAGCGGATTTGGCCATTTAAATGCAAAGGCTCGTCGGTGGGGGATACAATATCTGGCTTTTCGTCCAAGAAGTCATTGATGCGCTCCATAGAGGCTTCAGCGCGCTGCACAATAGAAGTCACCCAACCAATAGAAGCAACGGGCCAAGTGAGCATATTTACGTACATTATAAACTCCGCAATATTTCCAATGGTAATATTTCCGCGAATGGCTTCCATACCCCCAATGTAAATAATGATGATGGTTGAAAGACCTACCAATAAAAGCATTAGTGGGCCAAATAATGCGTTGACGCGGTAGAGTTTTTCGTTGCGATCGTAATAGATATCGGTTTCTTTGTCGTAGCGTTCGGCAAGGTACTTTTCTTGAACGTTGGCTTTCAGAACACGAATTCCCGATAAGGTTTCCTGAACAAATGTGCTTATGACTGAAAGCTGAGCCTGTACGCGTTCGCTGCGGCGATTGATCAAATGACTGACTCGGTAAATTAGGTACGAAAGAATGGGTAGAGGGAGCAGCACGTAAATGGTGAGACTTACATTAATCGACAACATACGCTGTACCACAACCACAACTAGAATACTGGTGTTGATTCCGTACATGAGCGCGGGGCCGAGATACATCCGAACCCGACTCACATCCTCACTTATTCGATTCATAAGGTCGCCTGTGCTATTGGCTCGGTAGAACCGCTGACTTAATTTCTGGTAATGTTGATATACGCTGTTTTTTAAATCGTATTCAATGTGTCTGGACATCACGATGAGCGTTTGACGCATGAAGAACATAAAAAGTCCTTTCAAAAGTGCGGAGCCGATGATAATTAGACCGTAGAAAAGGATCAAATTTCTGGTTTCGGAGCTAATTCCCGAGGTGTTATTTTCGGCGTTACTTCGTATGGCTTCCTCAACGGCATTAAACGATTCCCGTACATACTGAGGGGGAATGACGCTGAATAATACCGATATAAGCACAAAAAAACTACCGCCAATTAGATGCCACTTGTAGCGTAGTAGATATGAATTAAGCGTAAAAAGGTGACGCATGAAGGTCTTCTTCGTTTTGGTTTTGTTGATGACAGCTTGTAGAGTAATTTCGCAGCCGCTAAGGCGTATTTAAACACCCATGCAAAAGTAAGCCTTCAAGAGGGCTTTTTGTTTCGTTAAAACTAATAATTTAATCTGGTTTGAGAAATCAGACCGATAAATCCAAGGAACTATGAATATCAACACTCCTTCTGTAGACGTTCAGCCGGTTGTTTTTAACCATCCCTCTTTTATGGGACACGAACAAGTCGTATTTTGTCATGATCGCGAAAGTGGCTTAAAGGCCATTATTGGTGTGCACAATACGGTATTGGGGCCGGCCTTGGGTGGAACACGCATGTGGGCCTACCAATCGGAGGCTGAAGCCTTACGTGATGTGTTGCGTTTGTCGAGAGGAATGACCTTTAAAGCATCCATTAGTGGTTTGAATTTAGGTGGCGGTAAGGCCGTGATTATCGGCGATAGCAGAACGGAAAAGACGGAGGAGATGATGCTCGCCTTTGGTCGCATGGTCGATCGCTTGGGAGGAAGTTACATCACTGCTGAAGACGTGGGAATTAATACCCGCGATATGGAGTTGGTGAAATCTCAAACCGATCACGTTACCGGAATTCCGGTAGAAATGGGCGGTAGTGGTGACCCTTCTCCCGTAACAGCCTACGGAACCTACATGGGTATTAAGGCTTCTGCAAAGTTCAAGTGGGGCAGTGATGATTTAACCGGAAGAAAAGTTCTGATTCAAGGTATTGGCCATGTTGGTATTACTTTGGTAAAGCACCTTTCTGAGGCCGGAATGGAGGTTTACGTGCAAGATATTCACCAAGACCGTATTGATTTAGCCGTCACGGATTTTGGTGCAAGAGTTTATGAAGGCGACTACGCGGATGCACCAGTGGATGTTTATGCCCCTTGTGCACTAGGAGCCACTGTAAATGAAGAAAGTATCGAGCGCTTTAAATGCTCGATTATTGCCGGAGCAGCCAACAATCAACTGCGTAATGAGGTTACCGATGGTGCTCTTTTGCAGTCTAGAGGGATTCTTTATGCGCCAGACTTTTTGATAAATGCCGGAGGTCTTATCAACGTGTACTCCGAAATTGCTAAATACGACCGCGCCGAATCTTTGCGCCGTACCGAAAAAATCTACGATACTACCTTAGAGATTTTCCGTCACGCGGAGCTCAAATCAATTACCACCCACCAAGCAGCCTTAGAAGTAGCTCAGGCACGAATCGACGCCTCTGCAAAACTCAAGTAAATTTTTTTTTCGACAATTCGACAATTAGGATCTTTCTCATGCTTACACGCCGACAGTTACGTATCAAAGCTTTGCAGGCACTTTACGCCCAGCATATTACGGGTAGTTCAATGCAAAAAGCTATTCGCGCCTTCGAAGAGAGTAACGAAAATGTTTTTCATTTGTACTTACTAGAAATGAAAGCAATTGGTGAATTTCACCGGTTGGAGGAAGAGCGTCTTGAACGCGGAAAGCATAAAAAAATACCTTCTGCTGAGGATCTAAAACCAAATTATACAATGGTTGAGCATCCTCTGCTTAAAAATATCAGAACAGACAAAGCGCTTTCTGAGATGTTTGAAGAGCAGACGGTACGTTGGGGTGATGATCGCGATATTTTGCGTTCGATCTATAAGAAGTTCATACAAACTGAGGTTTACACCAATTTTGTCAATTCGCAAAATCCGGATGCCTCAGCCTTGCGTCAATTTGTGATGGATATTTACGGATATCTGGCTCATGATGAGGTCTTACACGAGGTATATGAGGGGCGCAACATTCATTGGACCGATGATTTGGAGGCGGTGCAAATGATGGTTGTCTTTACCATTTCTCAAAGTCCAACGGAAGAGGGCGCACCGGTAAGCATTGCCCAACTTTACAAAGATGATGAGGATCTGGATTACGGCATTGAATTGCTGAAAAAAGCCATTCAAAATGAAGCTTATTTTGATGAGCTCATTGCCGCCAAGGCTACCAATTGGGACGGTGATCGAATCGCGGTGATCGATAAGTTACTGATGAAACTCGCCTTGGTGGAGTTGATTTATTTTAACCAAATTCCAGTAAAAGTTACCTTCAACGAATACATTGAGCTGAGTAAACAGTTCAGCACTTCAAAATCTGGCGTATTTATCAATGGTGTACTTGATAAACTTACGGCTCAATTAACCGAGAGTGGTGAAATTCGCAAAATAGGTAGAGGCTTGTTGTAGTCGAAGTATAGAAATAAAAAAACCAATTTTGATTCGCTTTCGAGCTGGTCAAAATTGGTTTTTTTTATGAGTTAACTGAAGCTTAGCTGAACATTTCTTTCACTTTTTCAAAAAAGCTTTTATCCGATTTGTCGGGAGTGGGGTTAAAGTTATCCTCACTGCGCCATTTTTCGAGAATTTTCTTTTGTTCAGAACTCAGATTTTTTGGCGTCCAAACGTTGATATGCACCAACATATCTCCTGTGCCATAACCCTCTATACTGCGAATTCCCTTGTTGCGCAATCGCAAAATTTTTCCAGATTGAACACCTGGATCCAGTTTGATTCGCATTTTTCCGTTAAAATGAGGAATATCTACAGGACCACCGAGCGCGGCGTCGGGAAAACTAATGTGCAAATCGTAGTGAATATTCGTGCCTTCACGTTTCAAAAATTTGTGTTCAATTTCTTCAATTAGAATAATCAAATCACCAGCTATACCGCCACCAGGGGCCTCATTTCCTTTCCCCGACATTTTTAGTTGCATTCCATCAACTGCTCCGGCGGGAATTTGGATTGCTACGGTTTCTTCCATTTGAATCATTCCGTCGGAATTGGCGTTTTCACCACGCTTGTCAATGGTTTTGCCTAGACCGTTACAGCTTGGACAGGTTGAGGCGGTGCGCATTTGTCCGAGCATGGTGTTGACAACCCTGCTAACTTGCCCGCTTCCGTTACATGTCGAACAAGTTTTAAAACTTGTACCCGGGGCGACTTTCGATCGTTTGATTTTGATTTTCTTCTCTACACCACCGGCGATTTCTTCGAGCGTTAGCTTCACCTTTACCCGAAGATTTGATCCGCGAACCATGCGCTGTCCGCCTCCACGTCCGCCGAATCCGCCGCCGCCAAATGCGTCTCCGAATATGTCGCCAAATTGACTGAAGATGTCTTCCATGTTCATGCCGCCACCACCGCCGCCAAATCCACCTTGGTTGCCCATACCGGCATGTCCAAACTGATCATAACGCTGACGCTTCTCGGGGTTGCTCAGAACTTCGTAGGCTTCAGCAGCCAGTTTGAACTTATCTTCAGCTGTTGGGTCGTCCGGGTTTTTATCCGGGTGATATTTTACCGCTAATTTGCGGTACGCCTTTTTAATCTCCTCCGCGGAGGCACCTTTGGAAATCCCGAGAACTTCGTAATAATCTTGTTTTGCCATTTTTATGCATGTTTGTCGGTTTGCGCCGACTTAAAATTTATTCCCCAACAACCACTTTAGCGAAGCGAACAATTTTGTCGCCCAGCTTATAACCGCGCTCAATTTGATCAACAACTTTTGACTTCAATTCTTCAGTTGGGGCAGGTATTCTGGTAATTGCATCCATTTCGTCGGCATCAAATGCCTTGCCGGTGCAATCGTCCATAGGCTTAAGGCCCTTCTGCTTCATGGTTTCGAGCATTTTATTGTAGATGAGCTGATAGCCTTTAACCTTTTCCGAGTTCAATTCTTCCTCCGGAGTGTTTTTGAAGGCGCGCTCGAAGTCATCGAGTACTGGGATGAGGGCAGTCATCAATTCACGATTGGCCGATGAAAATAATTCAACGCGCTCTTTCGTTGTGCGGCGCTTGTAATTTTCAAATTCAGCAGCCAACCGAATGTATTTGTCATTGAGTGCGTTAATTTCCTCTTGAGGATTTTTTTCTGTTGATTCAGAAGTGTTTTCCTCGGAATTACTATCTGCTGTGAGATTGGGGTTTTCTTGAGTTTGGTTTTGATCCTCGGCTGTGGCGCCATTGCTCATTGGTTCTTTTTCCGTGCTCATCATTGGGAAGTTTCTTGTTATTTGCGCGGGTATTATCAATAATGTTGCCATCGCAGTTCTAATGTCAGATTGACACTTTGAGGCAATTTCTTTTGTGCAAGTCTTTTTTATGGCAGTTAACTGACGTAATTTTGACAGCTCAAACATTACTCAATAAATTCATATGCTGCCAAAGTTTCTACTTGCCGATAACTCGGAACTGCCCGAAGCGGTGTTTATCGTTCATACCGAATATCCACGATTTGTCCTCAATCTTGAGAATGATGAAGTCGTATGGTTTGACGCCTTAGACCCGGAAGACGGGCGAGAGGTTTTGGAGGAGGAAGTCCAAGCATTAATTGTGGAGGCCGAGACTTTTTATCAACGTGAGATTGATTTTTACGAAAAATGAGTTTGATTTCGCTGCGTGATATTAAAAAAACCTTTTACTTGGGAAGTCAGGTTGTCAATGCTTTAAATGGGGTTGATATTGACATCAATCGCAATGAGTACGTCGCTTTGATGGGGCCGTCAGGTAGCGGTAAGTCTACCTTAATGAACATCCTCGGATGCTTGGATGTCCCCTCTGAAGGCAGTTACGTCCTCAACGATAAGGATGTTAGCAAGATGACCGAGAACGAGTTGGCGGAAGTCCGCAATCGCGAAATTGGTTTTGTTTTTCAGACTTTTAATTTACTTCCGCGAACAACAGCACTGGCAAATGTTGCCCTACCATTGGTGTACGCCGGTGTAAACAAAAAACTCAGAAACGAGCGCGCAAAAGAAGTTTTGGAAATGGTGGGTTTGGGCGATCGAATGGATCATCAACCCAATCAGCTTTCTGGTGGACAAAGACAGCGGGTAGCCGTTGCTCGGGCGTTGATCAATACACCATCCATCATTTTAGCCGACGAGCCTACCGGAAATCTCGATACCAAAACCTCTGAAGAGATTATGCGCTTGTTTGCAGATATCCACCAAAAGGGAAATACGGTTATTTTGGTTACTCATGAGGAAGATATTGCGCGATTTGCCCACCGAATTATTCGTTTGCGCGATGGGGTAGTGGAAAGTGATGTGGCCAATGAAGAAATCGCAACATTTTAGATTATGAGTGATTA
>REDE01000169.1 GCA_007693635.1 Flavobacteriales bacterium
ACCGGTCAACAACACTAGTACTAGAGAAGCAATTTTCATAGGTTTTAATTATTTGAAAGTTAGAGCAAAACCCGCTTTTTATTGCTGCAATTAAATACGCGAGCAGCAAAAGGCATTTGGGTTCATTAATTAAATTTTCGGGATCTAAAAAACCCGGAATTTTGAAGAAACAGCTCAAAGGACTGTGTCCTCATCTTAAAAAAGAAACGCCGATGCGCTAACATCGGCGAATCATTTTACAAAAATTATTTAGTAGCGGCAAATCTAGCGCTAACTTCTTTCCAGTTGATTACGTTAAAAAATGCTTCGATGTAATCCGGACGACGATTCTGGTAGTTTAGGTAATATGCGTGCTCCCAAACATCCAGACCCAAAATAGGCGTTCCGCAGTCAGCGGTTACATCCATAATCGGGTTATCTTGATTGGGTGTGCTGCAAACCGAAAGTTTACCGTTATCGCAGCACAACCAAGCCCAACCGCTACCAAACTGTGTAGCCGCTGCATTGGCAAAAGCATTTTTAAAATTTTCAAAACTACCGAAGTCACGATCAATAGCCGCGGCAAGTTCGCCCTCGGGATTGCCACCTCCATTAGGTGTCATAACGCTCCAAAATAGCGTGTGGTTAAAATGACCGCCGCCGTTATTGCGAACACCTGCACCTTGCTTGCTGATATTTTTCATAATGTCCTCGATAGACATATTTTCCAACTCCGTACCTTTGATGGCATCGTTGAGTTTGCTGACGTATGCAGCGTGGTGTTTACCGTGATGGATTTCCATCGTGCGGGCATCAATATGAGGTTCTAATGCATCGTGTGCATAAGGTAAATTTGGAAGTTCAAAAGCCATAATTTGTGATTTTATGTGTTTTTATTAAAAGTTGCTCAAAGATACATGACAAATGAGACAGGGCAAATGTTTAGACTAAAAATCTCGTTAAAGCGAATTGTTTATGCCTTTATCGCAGCAATACCTGGGAGTTCACGACCTTCAAGATACTCGAGCATTGCACCTCCACCTGTAGAAACGTAGCTCACCCGATCGGCAAGCTCAAATTGTTTGACCGCCGCAACGGAATCGCCGCCACCAACGAGACTAAAGGCGCCTTTTTCGGTAGACTCAGCGACTGCTAGTCCGATTTCCCTTGTCCCATCAGAAAAATTCTCCATTTCAAAAACACCCATTGGACCATTCCATAGGATAGTTCGGGCAAAACTCAAGACATTGTGAAAATGCTTTATTGACTTAGGTCCGATATCGAGACCCATAAAACCATCAGGGATTTCCATTACTGAGCTAACGTTGATCTTAGCATCATTAGAAAATGCGTCGGCGTTCATTGAATCAGACGGCAGGTGAATTTCAACGCCTTGCTTTACAGCCTCGCGCAAAATCTCAGCAGCCAAACTTACGAAATCCTCTTCAACCAAGGAATTACCTACCTTCCCTCCTTTTGCCTTAGCAAAAGTGTAGGCCATTCCACCGCCAATAATGATGTGATCTACCCGAGGAAGCAGGTTTTTCAAAATGGTGATTTTTGAACTTACCTTGGCACCACCAACAATGGCAACTGTTGGCTTTTCACTTCCGTAAAGCACTTTGTCGACGCTTTCAATTTCCGAGCGCATACATTCGCCAAAAGCCTTATTACCCGGGAAAAATTGAGCAATAATTGCCGTAGAAGCGTGCGCACGATGGGCAGTACCAAATGCATCATTTACATAAACCTCGCCCAAGTCTGCCAAACGCTTGGCAAATTGAACATCGCCACTTTCCTCTTCAGAATAAAAACGCAAATTCTCCAGAAGCAAAATCTCTCCTTCTTGAAGTTTCATTACTTCACTCATGACCTCTTCGCCAACACAGTCGGCTACAAATTTCACCTCCTTACCAATAATCTTGGATAGTCCAGCCGCTGCTGGACGCAGAGATAAAGATTCGTTTCGCTCACCCTTGGGACGCCCCCGATGCGACATTAAAATAATTTTCGCATTTTTCTCCAATAGTTTTTCTAAAGTAGGAACAACTGCTTCAATTCGAGAATAATCACTGATTTGACCATCATCTCCAAAAGGGACATTGAAGTCTACGCGAACTAAAACGCGCTTCCCGCTAAAGACAATATTTTCAAGGTTTGGCATAAGTATTTTTGTTATAAATTGTTAGATCGCTTTTAGGCTGGCAAAGATACGAAACCCACACGAGAAACTAATTCACATACACCAAGCAGTTACTGAAAATAATTTAAGGAACTCATATTTGCTTACATGAGGCATAGGATTTGAACAAGAGCAATGCAAAATAGGTTATTTTTTCGTTTTCACATTGTAATACATTGACGTATATTAGCCATCTTTGCTGCGGTTTTTAAATCAATGGAGTTTCATTGACAGAGGCTTCCAGATTGACCATTAAAATCGAAGGACAATTTACGTAAATCAACCGCGTGACAATTAAACATATAACTGAAAAACCGAATATTTAATTACACTATTCAAACCCAGTATATCGAATGAAAATTTTTTCACTGATTAAGTATCCCATCTTAATTTTCGGAGTAGCCTCTCTAGTCTACGCCATCCCCAAACAGGACTTTCTAACTGATCCGCCCTCGGCAAAACAACTCCAACAAGAAACCATTATTGGTGAAATTGTATACAACACACTGATGACGTCGCACTTCTCGCCGCCGGAGTTGGATGAAGCTTTCGGAAAAAAGGCATTTGAAGAGTTTTTCGACAACATCGACTACACCAGAAGAATTATACTTTCAACGGATATTCAAACGCTTGAAAAATACCAAAAGGGTATGATTGAACGCATCAAGTCGTCCGACATGAGTTTGTTCAACGATGCGTACGAGATTCTAATGACTCGATTAGAAGAGCTTCCCGAAATTTACCAAGACATTTTAAACAAACCCTTTTCTTTTGACGCCGAAGATTTCTTTGAAACGGATGATGAGAAGCGCGGCTGGCCACAAACGGAAAATCAGCGGAAAGAAATATGGGGTGCCTACCTAAAGTATAAAGTCCTTTCTAGAGTTTATGAAGCCGATCGCAGACAAACCAAGCGAGCAGAGGAAAATGATACGATTAGTCTAAAATCATTTGCTGAACTGGAGGAGGAAGCTCGAAAAAAAGAGCTGGAATTTCAGGAAGAATGGATGAGCAATTACCGCGAGCTAAATCGTCTTGATTGGTTTGCGATGTACTTAAACAGCATTGCCAACATGTTTGATCCGCACACGGAGTACTATCCACCACAGCAGCGTGAGGAATTTGAAGTAGAAATGTCCGGGCAATTTGAAGGCATCGGTGCGCAACTTATTACCAAAGGCGACTACGTTGTCATCGACAAGGTTGTTACCGGAAGTGCATCTTGGCGTCAGGGTGATTTAGAGGTTGGCGACAAACTACTAATGGTCGCCGATGAGGGCTCCGATCCGGTAGATGTTGTGGGCATGAGCATACGTAAAGTGGTAAAACTCATTCGAGGCAAAAAAGGCACGACTGTAATTCTCACTGTTCAAAAAATGGACGGTAGTCGCCAAGACATCCCCATCGTAAGGGATGTGGTGGAAATTGAGGCTACTTTCGCCAGAGGTGCAGTTATTGAGTACGAAGGCAAAAAAGTAGGTTACATACGACTGCCGAAATTCTACGTCGATTTCAATCGCAATAATGAAGTCGCCCGCAACTGCGCGGATGATGTTCGCTTAGAGTTAGAGCGGATGAAAAAAGAAAACGTTGAAGGTATCATTCTCGATTTGCGAAACAACGGTGGTGGAACACTCGATGGCGTGGTAGATATTGCCGGATTCTTCATTGAATCAGGTCCAATCGTGCAGGTTCAATCGAGCGGCTTTTCTCCTCGCGTACTCAAGGATCGCGATAAAAACATCATTTACTCGGGTCCGTTATTGGTTATGACAAACTCATTTAGTGCCTCAGCCTCAGAAATTTTTGCGGCGGCAATTCAAGACTACGAGAGAGGTATAATCATGGGGAGTCGCTCAACATTCGGAAAAGGAACAGTCCAAAACATGGCTGATTTAGACCGTATGGTTGGTTTCCGCTACAACGACTTCAAGCCATTGGGCGCATTGAAGTTGACCATTCAGAAATTTTACCGCATCAATGGAGGCACACCTCAGCTACGAGGGGTCATTCCCGATATTGTAATTCCCGACCAATTTCACCACACTGAAATAGGCGAAAAAGAAAGGCCAAATGCGATGGATTACAGTGAAATTTCGCCCGCCAATTATACTCCGTGGAAGCGCAACGCCAAACAGTTCAAGCGCATCGTCCAGGAAAGTCAGCGCCGCATTGATACAGATAGCGCACACATGCGAATCGATGCCTATGCCCGCTGGCTAGCCGACCAAAGAGAGGAGACTGTGGTTTCCTTAAATTTTGATCGTTACGCGGCAAAACAAAATGAATATCGCGAAAAAGCCGACAGTTTTAGAGATATCTTTAAAATTCAAGAGCCCCTAGTTGTGCATATCCCCAAGGAGAAACAAGAATCCATGGAAGAACAAGACATTGAGGATTGGAATAAATGGAATAAAAATGTTGGTGAGGATTTGCAAATCTCCGAGGCAGTAAGAGTTCTATTGATGCACTAATTAAATGTCTGCCTTTAAAAAAGCTCCTGGTATATTTGCTCTTTCGGTGATTGGCCTAATGGCTTTTATCGCTGTATTTGCGTACTTAATCAGTCCGGATACCAGTCCGAGTGCCAACACGATGAACTTGGCCTTGGCAACCATTCCCCCCGGATCGAAAATAGAGTTTGTTCATATAAAAAAGGAGACACCTCCAGCCGAGACACCATTTTGGGAACGCTTAATCAACGGGACACCAGCCCAAACCGAAGCCCTTCCCATTCGGGAAGTTGAGCGAATAGAAGGTGGCTACCAAGTTGTTGATTTCGCCACCAATATGCCTCGAATAATCCCCGAGAGCAAATTCATTCGTACTGAAAAGAAAACCTTCATCCTAGGCACCGACCGGTATGGGAGAGACGTTTTGAGTCGATTGTTTATTGCCACTAGAGTTTCTTTTCTCATCGGAAGTATTGCGGTACTAATCAGTTTACTAATAGGAGTCCCTCTGGGTCTAATTGCGGGATATTACGGAGGCATCGCCGATCGGGCAATCATGTGGTTAGTCAATGTTATGTGGTCGGTTCCCGGATTATTATTGGTCATTGCTTTCACACTAGCCCTGGGCAAAGGCTTATTTCAAGTCTTCTTGGCCATCGGACTAACCATGTGGGTAGAGGTTGCTCGGCTCGTGCGCGGACAAGTAAAAAGTCTACGCAGCAGATCGTACGTTGAGGTTGCGAAAATGATGGGTTTTCCCCCGGGGAGAATAATGATTAGGCACATATTACCGGGAGTTCTTCACCCGGTAATTGTCGTTTCTGCCGCCAATTTTGCAACCGCCATTTTATTAGAAAGCGGTTTGAGTTTCTTAGGATACGGAGCACAACCGCCAACTCCCACCTGGGGAGGAATGGTAAAAGACCATTGGCCATTTCTTTTAATGGGAAAGGCGCATCTCGTTTTGTGGCCCGGCCTCTGTATCGTACTTTTGGTTTTAGCATGTATGTTTTTAGGCAATGCCTTGCGTGACCAAACAGACCCCAGAAAACAATTAAGTTAGAAGCATTCATAAAAATCACCGAACCCTATGATTTCACTTACAGATTTACACAAAGCCATTTACCTAATCCTACCAGCTATACTACTGAGTACAGAGGCTGCTGGGCAGACAGGAAACGTTTTTGAATGTCTAGAAATTAATCAATCCAGTGTTGATCGAATTACGGAGGATTTACGTCATTTTGCATCCACCGACATGAATGGTCGCTTGGCGGGGTCAGAAGAAGAAGAGATGATCATCAACTATTTAATTGAGGGTTTTTCCGCTTTGGGCTTGCAGCCATATGGTGACAATTACGAGTGGGTTCAGAGAGTCCCGATGAATAGACCGGTGCAGTCCTCCGAAGAGACATCATTGCGCTGGAAAAAGTTCAATCCCAAGTTGGGCGCCGCCTTTTATCCAACTTACATGAGCTCCAACGACACCTTGAAAATGCGGACGCGCTATGTTCGTCACGGCATTGAAGCCCCGGAATTAGAGTATTCAGACTACAGAGGCAGAAAAAAGCGTTTAAAGAAACGCATTGCCGTCATCGACTTAAGTCATCCCGAGGCACCCATTGCCACCCACCCACTTGCACAGCCGGTGAAAAAGCGTGTGGAGGCAGCAATTGCTCATGGTGCTAAAGGAGTAATCCTTATCAATCCAGATTTGCACGGCACAGAACCCGCAAAGGAATTTGAACACATCGAGAGTTTTGGCGTACCTGTAGTTGTTCTTCGCAACCCTAAAATGGTAAAACGCTTAGAAAAGTGGTGGGGCAAAAGAGTAAATCTTTTGGTACATCAAGAGGAAAAAGAGATTTACGCCAATAACCTATGGGCGTATATGGACAATGGTGCTGCATTTACCATATTGATAACCGCCAACATGGATCATATAGGCAAAGGCAATCGTTTTTCTCGTGCTCCAGGAAGTAATTTAATACACCCCGGCGCCGATAATAACGCGAGCGGTTTGGCCGGACTTATGGAATTAGCCCGAAAACTTACGGAGAATAGGGATGCTTTAAATTTCAATTTTCTATTCGTTGCGCTCAGCGGTTCGTACACCGGCCAGGAAGGCGCCAAAGCTGTAGCCGCGGCCTTACCCCGGCATTTTGAAGGACAAGCAGTGTTTGCCATTAATTACAACATGATTGGTCGTCTCGACGATGAAAGGAAAATCGAAATACAAGGTTTAGGGTCGTTTGATCAGGATTTTATGCCTACCTTCAAACACAAAATTGACTGTTACGGTATTGAGCCAATTATACGAGGCAATGCCCCCGGCCGCGGAAATCATCACGCCTTTTTAGAAGCTGGAATCCCCGCGATTAACATTACTACGGGAATGCACGACGACTATAATCTACCTTCCGACGAATTTGGAAAACTCAACTTAGCTGGCATTGCGGAAATAGTGTCTTTGACTTACATATATCTGCGAGGTTTTGAGATCGATTTCAAAACCAGATTCAATGAAAATTTCAGCTCCAGACTAGCGAGACCAACTGACCCAACACGTGTCGATTGGGGTTTTGAGGCGAACTGGGAACATCGCTCGCCAGGAATCAAAATACTGAAAATTCGAGAAGGTGGTGCCGCCGACAGAGCTGGACTCAAAAACGGAGACATCATTACACAAATCGGCCGTTACGACGTCAAGGACGTATACAATTTTATGGACTACTTGCATATTTTGCAACCAGGGGAAAAACGCTTTATTCGCTATTCCAGAGATGGTAAAATAGGAGCAGCCGTAATCGACTTTTAATTATTCGATTGCATTTCGTTTGATTGTATATTTGTTTTTTGATTTCAATTAATGACCAAACACTAGACTATGAGAACAATTGCTCTTCTATCAGCCGTCATGCTTTCCTTTGGCGTAATGGCTACCGACCCTCCAAAAGGAAAGAAAAAAGCATCTACCGAGCAGGCCTCTAGCTGCTGCTCAAAAAAAGCATCTGAAACAGCTGAAGGTTCTGCTGCCTCTGGATGTTCCACGCCTTCATCGAGCACCTCAACTGCACAAACCGAAGCTCCCGCACGCAGCTGCTGCGCTTCGAAAAAAGCTGAATAAATATGGTTCAAGGTGCTGTGCCGCGCATCTCCGTAATTGGAGGCGGTAGTATGGCAACAGCCTTGGTAAAGATTTTTACGGAAAAATCGAATACCGTTTCCTGGTGGATGCGGGATGCCGAGTCTGTTGAACACATCAAACGCTTCCACAATAATCCGCGTTATTTGAGTTCGGTAGAACTCAATGTAGATAAATTAATGGTATCAACCAACATCAATGACGTGGTTGACGCTTCGGATATTGTTGTTCTGGTAGTCCCATCGGCATTTTTAAAAGACTCGCTTGTTCACCTAACAACACCTCTGAAGGAGAAAATTGTATTTTCGTCCATAAAGGGTATTGTTCCGGGGGATAACCTAATTGTTGGTGAATACCTACACCAACGCCATGGAGTTCCTTTTGAACAAATTGGAGTTATTGCCGGTCCGTGTCATGCGGAAGAGGTAGCGCTTGAAAGGTTGTCTTACCTTACTCTGGCTTGCGCCGATATGGGTAATGCAAAACTCTTGCAAAGTTCAATGGACGCCGATTATATCATCACTCGGCTGAGCGATGACATATACGGCACTGAATATGCGGCTGTACTAAAAAACATCTACGCACTAGCAGCGGGTATATATCACGGTCTTGGATACGGTGATAATTTTCAAGCAGTTCTTGTGTCAAACTGCGTACGGGAAATGAAACGTTTTATTCGCGCGGTACACCCAATAAAGAGAGACATCAATTCAACTGCCTACTTAGGGGATTTGCTCGTAACGGCGTATTCACAATTTAGTCGAAATCGAACATTTGGAACAATGCTCGGCAAGGGATACACCATCAATTCGATTATGATGGAGATGAATATGGTGGCCGAAGGATATTATGCTGCCGGACTCATTAAAAACATTAAAAAGGCCTACGACGTAAAGCTGCCTATTTGTCAAGCTGTCTACAAGGTACTTTACGAGGACAAAAACCCCAAAAAAGTAATGGCACGTTTGGCACAGAGATTAAAGTGATTCTTTAGAAAGAAACCTTTGTCTCTCCATACCAAACGCACTACCATGAACAATTAATGAGGGAGTTTAGTGCGTAAAACGCCGTACATGAATGTACCAAATAACGCCCCGAGGATAATCAACAACATCATTCCGTAGCCGTACCCAAAATTGACAAACATTGGTCCCGGACACGCGCCGGTCATAGCCCAACCCAGTCCGAAAATGGTTCCTCCAATTAGATAACGAGGGATGCTCATATCTTTAGGATTAAAGATGATTGGGTTACCATTGATATCACGAATCTTAAATCGCTTAATCAACTGCACGGCTATTGCACCAATAACAATGGCGGTAATAATAATTCCGTACATGTGGAACGACTGAAAGCGAAACATTTCCTGAATGCGAAACCAAGAGATCGCCTCCGATTTAGTCATTACAATTCCGAAAACAATACCGGCAAGGATGAATTTCAATAACTTCATAATTCTGTGCTGTGTTAAATTTTATAGTAAAATAGGTAAGAATACGAAGGTCATAAGCAAACCTCCAATAAAAAACCCGACAACGGCGATGATCGAGGGAATTTGCAAATCACTAATCCCCGAAATGGCGTGCCCCGAAGTACAGCCGCCGGCGTAACGCGCACCGAAGCCTACGAGAAAACCGCCTAGAACCAAAAAGAGAATTCCCTTGGGAGTTTTGGCAAATTCCCAGGAGAAAATCTCCGTTGGCTGAACTTCCGTTGGAGCGGAAATGCCAATGGCATTCAAATCGCGAATGGTATTCTCAGAAATGGCCACCGTTGATCCATCGGAAAGGTAATTATTGGCAATAAAACCGCCAATCACTGCACCTACTAAAAAGAGTAAATTCCAAGTTTGTTTTTTCCAGTCAAATTTGAAAAAACTCACTTTATTACCCACGCCCGCCATCGAACACATCGTTCGTAAGTTAGCTGAAAATCCAAAAGATTTTCCAAAAAATAGTAAAAGAATCATTATCCCGGCAATGACGGCACCCGAAGTATACCAAGGCCAAGGAGCAAGAATTGCATCAATCATAATTAATTTGTGTTTCGTTGTTTTTTATCCGTGAAAAGTTAGAATAGGCTTGTACATGTGGTTGACCAATTTCTCGGCTACCGATGATTGAAAAATCTGAGAAAGTGATGAACGACCCTCGGTGGCAACGGCAATCATATCCATAGAAAATTGCTGGTCAAATTGAACGATGGCTTTTTCACTGATACCATTAGGATAAATCTTTGCTTGAATACCCTCTAAGCCTTGCTGTCCTAAAAACTCCTTCATCTTTTCTTCCGACACCGCTTCAGAAGGGTGATTATTGCTGAAAATATGCAATGTGGCGCCAAAAGAAAGAGCCAGTGCTTTCAGTGCATCCGGTATTTGGGCATTGGGACGATCGAGCTGATGAATCAGTAAAATATTGTTGATCTGCCAGTCGGAACGGTCACACATTAAACTCAAAACCGGAGTCTGTGAACCACGAACAACCTGCTGTGTGCTCGAACCCGATAAAAACTCTTTTAGTCCAAAAGCCCCTTTGGTTCCCATGATCAATAGGTCGTAGGCTCCAACGGGAGTTTTAAAGATGATTGTAGACGCGATAGGTCCAAATTCAATGCTGGTCTTTACCGAAGCAAATCCGTCGGTCTTATACATTTCAAATCCCTTTTGCGCCGCTTTTACCTGGGCATCGAGATATCCTTGTACGCTGTCTTCCTCGACTTCTACCTCGCCCTTTTCGTTTAAGCGAGCTTCTGTACGACAAGGAATAATGTGCAACAATTCAAGGTCTACGGGTACTTTAGTCGCAATTCTACGCGCTAAGGTAATCGCATGATCACTCTGTTGACTAAAGTCTGTGGGCAATAAAATCTTCATTCGTTATAAATTTAAAATTATCTGACGAACCCCAATCCGGGATTATCATGATGAATGGTCAAAGTCATGGTTTGAAAGATGGCTATTCATGAATGTTTATTCCAAATAATCCACCAATCTTTTATGGATGCAAAGTTGAAATAAATATAGTGCAGAATACGGTGATTATGGTCACATCTGCTTAAAATACTTGCTAGCGCGCGGTTTTAGAGATTTTCACCCACTGCCAGTTTTGCCAAAAAATAATCGATTAGCAAATGATCAATCAGCAGATGAACGGGATACTATGCGATCATTTACAAAAACGATTATACCTGTTTGAACTTTGGATATTACCTATATCTTTGTTGGCAGGTAGTTACAAGACATTAACGTTGAATTTTAATTATTGCGGAAATGGATGATTCGGCAAAGATTTACCTGGGCATAGCTCTAATGATTGTGATGATGGGCATGGGGCTATCATTAAAACTAGAGGACTTCAAAAGAGTGGTTAAGTTCCCAAAAGCCGTTGTTATTGGGTTGGTAAATCAATTAATTTTTTTACCCCTTATCGCCTTTGGTCTAATATACCTGCTAGGAATTCGCAACACCTTGGCCGTAGGGATGATTCTAATTGCCGCTTGTCCGGGCGGTCCAACCTCGAATCTCATCTCTCATTTGTGTAAAGGTGACACGGCGTTATCGGTGACTTTAACCGCATTTAGCAGTGTCCTCACACTGTTTACCATACCGGTAATCCTCGAATGGAGCTTAATCCACTATATGGGCAATGATGAAACCAGCATCATTCTCAATCGTTTTGAAATATTCAAAGATTTGTTTCTCATTACCATTGTTCCCATCAGCGCCGGAATGTTGGTGAAACACTTCAAACCAGAATGGGCAGATCGCCTTCAGTCAAAAGTGAAAATTGCGTCTGCACTGGTTTTATTTATTCTTATTGTGGGACTAACCATCAAAGAAAAACACAACATTATCCCCTATTTCAGTGAAGTCGGCATTGGCACTTTCAGCCTAAACATCATCACCTTAAGTTTAGGCTTTATCACGGCACGAATGCTAAGTCTGAGCAGTAAACAAGCCATTTCAATTTCCATAGAAAGCGGCATACAAAATGGCACATTAGCCATTGCTTTGGCCATTGGTCTGTTAAAGAATAACGATTTTGCCATCCCCGGCGCCGTTTATAGTCTGATCATGTTTATCACGTCCTTTATCATCATAGGTTTTCTAAACACCAAAAAGTTCAGACAACCCACTGATAATTAAAACCATAACCCCTCTAGTCAAAAAGATAACCACAAAAAACATTTTTTTAAAAAAAATTGAAAAGATGTTTATCTTTGCTGCCTGATTTTGGGGGTATAGCTCAGCTGGCTAGAGCGCTTGCATGGCATGCAAGAGGTCGTCGGTTCGACTCCGACTATCTCCACCAATATTAAAAGGTCAACTGGCTAGAGCGTCCCGACATATCATGTCGGGAAGGTCGTCGGTTCGACTCCGACTATC
>REDE01000081.1 GCA_007693635.1 Flavobacteriales bacterium
CTTAAAAAAGCTTCAAAGCGTTGGGATGGTGGATACGCAATAGCCGGTATGGTGGGTACTGGAGAGAGCTTTGTCTTGCGCGATCCTTCAGGAATACGCCCGGCTTTTTATTATGTTGACGAAGAAATTGCCGTCGTTTGCAGCGAACGACCAGTAATACAAACAGCATTTAATGTCCCATTTGATTCGATCAAAGAAATTAAGCCCGGTCACGCATTAATCATGCGCAGAGATGGCAGCATTAATGAAGTTGAAATCAATAGTCCTAGGGAGAAAAAGAGCTGCTCGTTCGAACGTATTTACTTCTCTCGAGGCAACGACCGCGATATATATCAAGAGCGCATTAAACTTGGGAGATTAATAGTCCCTAAAGTTATGGATTGCATAAACGAGGACTTAGATCACACGGTTTTTTCTTTTATTCCAAATACGGCTGAAATTAGTTATTTGGGCATGATGAAGGGTGTTGAGGATCATCTTGACACTCGGAAAGCGGAGCAAATTGCTCAATTAGACAATCCTCAAACTGATGATATCAAGCGAATTTTATCGCAACGCGCGCGCTGGGATAAGGTTGCTTGGAAGGACGCAAAGCTAAGAACCTTTATTACCCAAGACGCCGGTAGAGATAGCTTGGTGAGTCATGTTTACGACATTACCCAAAGTATTTTAAAGGAGGGTGATAGTTTGGTCGTTATGGACGATTCTATTGTTCGCGGAACTACACTGCGTCAAAGTATTCTGCGTATTCTCGATCGTTTGAACCCCAAACAAATTGTTGTAGCCTCCTCAGCCCCCCAAATTCGTTATCCCGATTGTTACGGTATCGATATGGCTAGAATGGGTGACTTCATTGCATTTCAAGCAGCTATCCACTTGCTCAAGCAGCGCGGTTTGAAACATATAATTGATGAAACCTATCAAAAAGCGAAGGCAGCACTCTCCGAAGATGAGCCTGAGAACCACGTGAAGGCTATCTACGCTCCTTTTAGCGTAGAAGAAATTTCAGATGCCATCTCCTTTTTGTTAAAACCAGCGGATGTACGTGCAGAAGTAAAGATTGTATTCAACGATATCGAAAGCCTTCACCAAGCCTGTCCAAATCATGCTGGTGATTGGTATTTTACCGGCGATTTCCCTACACCTGGCGGAATGCGTGTCGTCAACCGTGCTTTTGTGAATTACGTGGAGGGAAACTCAGCCCGCGCATATTAACCTGAAGATACAACCTAAACGGGCTCTTGTCGCGCTTTGCTCTGCGCAACTGCGACTTGAGTCTTAATCACTTCTAATGATAATTGGGCAACTTCTAGGGCATCAATGCGGAAGATGTTTCCCCATCCTATCTTGATTTTCAATGCGCGTAAGTCCTCACCGGATTCCAGCATTTTCTTCCAGTTTTCAAGTAAAGCCAGCATGTCGGCGAAAACTTTCTGCTCGTTGATTTTAACGAATTCTTTTCCTTGGTAACGTCGACTTACGGGAGTTAAATGGGGTTCCGGTTTTTCTGGTCTGATGGCGTTTCGTTTGATGGCAATTTTTGTGAACCAACTCAAATTATGCCTCTTTTCAACCTGAGGTTCCTTTGCGCTTTTGGGTATTTTTTGCACGCTATCAAATAGGGCATAACCATACATATTTGCGTACTCAAGCTCTTCTACAGCGCTCCAATTTTCTCCATCTTGCTGGTGCAAGTATTCTGCTTCTGTGAAATAAAATGTGCTGTTGAGCATTTGTAAAATCTCTTTGTGGAGACTTAAATTGTGCTGAACTCTCTCGTTGTAAGTCATGTTTTTCTTTTTATAACCGATGGGCAGCCTAAATGGTTTTGAGTTAAAAGCGAACTTGTAGTCCCGGACCGAAGAGAAACATCAGCTGGTTCTCATTGAAGAGATACCCACCACCTATATAGATTGGGACGGAAAAGGAATTTTTTCGACGCACCGGAACAATCGAAGCCAAAACAACAACCCCTAGGTCTCTTTCGGCCGTTTCGCTAAAGTTGAAGGCGTTGAGTGCCAAAAAGCCAGCACCAATCTGAAAGGGATTGAGTTGACCTATACGCTTTTGACTGTAAAACTTAAATTGCGCCATAAAGGCGGTACTCACTCCTGTGAAATTTCCTATTCGTGTATCACTATCTGGAGTAAGCAATAGCAAACCAGCAGGGAAACTAATGTCAACGTCAAAATCAAACTTACGGTCGGCGTAGATATGAATTCGCTCGGGCGGTATATTTCCCGATTTATGTCGTATTTCAATCACTATCTGATCAAATGCTTCCAGCGCAAAAGTTTTTCTTAATAAATGTGTATTGAGACTGATGCTTGTACGGTCGCAGCCTTCATCTTTATAAAACTGACTCCTTGGTGAGGTTTCATCTGGACAAATATTGATGTTTCGAATGGTTTGTATGTCTAGTAATTGGTTGTCTTTGGATAAAATCCTGACTTCAATTTCAATATTTTGCATGCCGTGAAGTCTGCCTCCTCGATCGATTTCGCTGCGGTCGAAATAGATGGTAATGTCTTGAATAGTGGAGCGAACGAAGACGGGTTTATCTAATTTTTCTGAGGTTATTGGAATTCGTGAGGCACCATCGTAGTCAATATTAATAAAACTAAGTGGTGCGGGACGATTGTATTCCCGGACAATTAATTCATAGGCAGTGATATCTTCATTAAAAAACACACTAACCTTCCTTCGGTCGATGTCTACCGGAACCTTTAATGTGTAGAAAACAATACGGTCGGAAACCCTTGAAGTGTCGCGCTTATGTTCGCAGGGTGTAAAGTTGAATTTACTGATAGACAACCCATTTCCTCTTATCCTCAATTCCACCGTTTCTCCGGGGAATACGTTTAAATTTTCGGTCCAATCGCCTCCTTCACGCATCATTTCGATACTCTGAATTTGCGGACGATTTACCACGTTGAAATTCGTCATGGCGATTGTTCGGGTGCCATCTTTAATGTAAAGGTACCCGTCGGTGATTCGATGATGACTGTATGAGAAAACCTCACAGAGAATTTTGTCGTTCCCTAAGCTAGACTTGGGAACGATTTCCGCCACGAGTCTGCCCGCACTTTCATTGGCGTCTTCAATGCGGTATTGCTGTTTGATTCTCAGTCTACTGTCATAGTCTAGCTGTATTTCACCTGCCGATCTGGATTCAGAATCGTAGAAGATATTTTCCCTATCGGCATTTAAATACCGAAGTCGACTGGGTTTGATGTTTAAGTTTGACTTTAATGCTTGAGCTGATTTTGATACTTGACCATTCAGAGGATGGAAAAAATGGACCCGAGTAGGGATTTCCATTTCAAAAGAACCAACACTTTTTCCACGAATGCTTAGTTGAAGACTAGACCCTTGTCTGCGCAACCAGTAATCATAATTTTCAGTTTCCTTCCAATCATCGTCAATAACGAATATTTCGGGGTTTGGCGTAATCACTTCAATGGATTTTTCTTCGCCCCTAAAGAGTTCAACTTCATCTTCTGCCAGCGCAATTTTCGGAATTAAGTAGGGGTAAATATTAAGCTCAAAATTGCGTCTTTCGTCGTTTACTTTTGCTGAAAACAGAATTGAAAATGCTTGACCAGCCTCGAGATCTTTAAGTTTCAAACGCACACGGTAGTAATCGTTTCCGATTTGCAATAATGAATCATTCTGTTCGTAATGTTTTCCGGATAGAATGCCTAAAGGCACAACAGGCCTTTCGGCGTTGAGGTACCATCGCAATTCAATTTCCTCGGAACTTTGTCGAATGGGAAGAAAAAAGTGATTATTTCCTTGAATATCGTGTTGTTTGAAGTCCAGTATCAAGGTGTCAAATCGCAATTCTATACGTTGAAATAGTTCGTTGATATTTTGCCCTCGTACGGATGACGAATACAATCCTAAAATCGTTGTCATCAAAACTATCGAAAAAAGACTAAACGGCTTTGCGTTGGGGGTATTCATGTGTGGGTGTTTTTCTTCAGCAGGACAATTCTACCGGGCAAAAATACTGAAATCAATTGGATTGTCGGCCTCATTGTTAGAGCGTTAAAAATAGCGTAAAAAAATATGCGAAAGTGTATATTAAAAAGTTACTTTTGCCGTTTCTACATAATCATAAACTCACCAGAATGATTTATAGTGTACGCGGCAAACTGCTCAGTACGACTCCCACTTACTCAGTGGTGGAAGCCGGAGGTATTGGATATCAAATTCATCACTCCATACATACTTACGAAGCCCTTCAAGGAAAAGCTGAAGTTTTTCTTCATACACACTTTATTGTGCGCGAAGATGCTCAGTTGCTTTTTGGGTTTTTCGAAAAAGTTGAGCGCGATGTTTTTCTTTTGCTCAATTCGGTCAGCGGTGTAGGACCCAATTCTGCCCGATTGATTCTTTCGCATTTGAAAGCTTCGGATGTAGTAAGGGTAATTGGTGCTGGTCAAAGCGATGTTTTGCGCTCCGTAAAGGGAATTGGTGCAAAAACCGCTGAGCGTATCATCGTCGATTTGAAGGATAAAATAACTTCAATTGAGACGGCTTCAGATTCTGGTGAATTACCTATGGGGTCAGGCGTTGATTCTAGGTTAATGGCAGATGCTTTAAGTGCCCTCGAAGTTTTGGGCTATGCAAGAGCTTCAGCCACCAAAGCGGTTCGTAAAGCTTTAGAGCAGTCGGAAATAACCAGCGTGGATCAGGTTATCCGCGAGGCGTTGAAAAATTTGTAAACGCGTTTTGGGAGCAAAGAATTTGAAAAAATACGGCTATATTTTGTTGGTAGCTATTTTAGCTTCCACAGCCCTGTTGTCGGCACGTAACTCCGGTGTACGTGTTGATAACTATGATTCTTTTCGTCCCTGGGTGGCCGATAGTACCGACCCAGATAGTCTTCGTTATCCCTACGTTCCTTCTGGAGGCGGTTTGTTTTTGAAAGACCCCTCAAACATCAAAGAACACGTAACCTACGATCCGGAACTGAATATGTATGTCATCACCCGAAAAATTGGTGATGTAGTAATAGGTCTTCCTCGTTATCTCACTCCTGAAGAGTATCGTGAATCTATTTTCCAAGAACAGTCTGCTGGCTACTGGGAAACCAAAGCAGGGTCAAATGCCGGGGCGCGTCGTGATGAACCTAATGATGGTCGTGACCCAGGTAGTGGTTTGATTCCGCAGATAGAAGTGGGTGGAGAAAGATTTCGCAATTTTTTCGGAAGTAATTTTATAGAAATCCGACCACAAGGAGCTGCAACATTAACCTTAGGGGGGCGTTTCCAGCGCATTGATAACCCAACCCTCCCAGAAAGAAACCGAAGTACCTTTAATTTGGTATTCGATCAACGTATCCAAATGAACGTAACGGGTAAAATTGGAACCCGACTCAATCTACAGACCAACTACGATACCGAGGCGACTTTCGCTTTTGAAAATACAATGAAAACGGAGTTCCGTGGGGAGGAAGACGATATTTTTCAAAGTATTGAAGTGGGTAATGTGAATTTGCCGCTGAATTCTTCTCTGATTTCTGGCGCGCAAAGTCTATTTGGTATCAAAACACAAATGCAGTTTGGACGAACTACCGTAACCACCTTGATTTCAGAACAGCGCTCGCAGTCATCATCCGTTAATGTTCAGGGAGGAGGGATGCAACAAGAGTTCATGATTCAAGCGGATCAATACGAAGCCAATCGTCACTATTTCCTCTCTCATTATTTCCGTGATAACTACGAGCGCTTTTTACGCAATGCTCCGGTAATTACCTCGCCGGTACAAATTACCCGAATTGAAGTGTACGTTACCAATCGTCGCAGCCAAACCGAAGATGTCCGGAATATTGTGGCCTTTATGGACTTAGGAGAGGCCGATAACGACGGTGCTTACCGTAATTCTCGAGCAAATATTCCCGGCGCACAAATCTTTTCGCGAATAAATGATCGAAGACACCCTACATTACCGCATAACCAGATCAACAGCCTTAATCCTCGACAGCTGGATCAAGAAATAAGCGGGGTTCGAGCTATTGCCAACGCAAATACAGCTCTTGAGAATCGTGGTTTTGTTGACGGTATTGATTTCACCGATTTAGCAAATGCCCGGAAATTAACGCCACAGGAATATAGTTTTCACCCCCAGTTGGGTTACATTACCTTAAACCAAGCTCTGAATCAAGACGAGGTGCTTGCCGTTGCTTATCAGTATACTGCAAATGGAGTTACCTATCAGGTAGGTGAATTTGGTAATGACGGGATCATGCCGCCGAATACACTTATTTTGAAAATGTTGAAAAGTGTGCTGCTGGATGTCCGACTTCCCATGTGGGATCTGATGATGAAAAACGTGTATTCCTTAAATGCCTTCGGAATTTCTCAGGAAGATTTTCGATTGGATGTTCTTTTTTGGAATGACGAGACCGGTGTGCCAATTCCTTTTCTGCCGAGCGGGAATCTCAATGAGCAACTCTTATTGCGCGTTATGGAACTCGACCGTGTCAATCAGAATCTTGACCCCATGCCTGACGGTTTCTTCGACTTTATACCAGACATTACCATCAAACCACAAAATGGTCGAATAATATTCCCGGTAATTGAGCCTTTTGGAAGTAACTTGAGACGAAAACTTGACCCAGAGTTTCACGATCGATACGTCTTTCAGCAGCTTTACGACAGTACACGTTTTCGAGCACAAGAAGAAACACAACTCAACAAGTACTTCCTGCGCGGACGTTACAAATCGAGTAGTGGTTCCGAGATTATGTTAAATGCCGTCAATATTCCCCCAGGTTCGGTTGTGGTGACTGCCGGAGGTGCTCGACTTACGGAAGATGTCGACTATACGGTTGATTACAACCTTGGAAGGGTACGTATTCTTAATGAAGGTATTTTGCAGTCGGGAATGCCAATCAAGGTTGATTTTGAAAATAATACGCTGTTTAATGTCCAAACGCGCCAGTTTTTCGGTTTGAACGTCGATCATCGCGTAAATGAAAATTTAAACATAGGCGGAAGCTTTTTACACCTGCGAGAGCGTCCACTCACCCAAAAGGCAAATATTGGCGAAGAACCAATTGCAAACTCCATCTGGGGTATGAATACGCAGTTTCAACGCGATGCCCCATACCTAACTCGATTGGTGGATAATATACCGTTTATCAGCACCAAAGAACGCTCAACAATCTCATTTCAAGGGGAATTTGCACACCTAATTCCGGGAAGTCCTCGAGCTATTAGAATTACCGATGATGAGACCACGTACATCGATGATTTTGAGTCGAGTCAGACGTTCATCGATATCCGTAATCCGATGATGTGGACACTGGCAAGTACACCCGGAGGACAGCCGGATCTCTTTCCCGAAACTGAATTTAATAACGATATCCGCTATGGATATAATCGAGCCCGACTGGCGTGGTATACAATCGATCCCATCTTCCATCTCAGCAACGCTTCAACGCCTCAAAATATTCGCGAAAACAAAGAATTACAATCGGGGCATTATGTGCGTGAAATTCTCTTCCGTGAAGTTTTCCCAAACATGGATCGCGACCCGGCACTTCCGCGAAATATCCCCTCTTTAGATATTGCTTATTATCCTCGTGAACGAGGTCCTTACAACTTTGATGTTTCCGGTGAACCGGGTATTTCCTCGGGAATTAACGACGATGGTACGCTGCGTGACCCGCAATCGCGCTGGGCAGGTATTATGCGCCATTTGCAGACCAATAATTTTGAGGAGCAAAATATAGAGTTCTTGCAGTTTTGGTTGCTCGATCCTTTCCTAGAAAACCCAACTTTGAGTGGTGGTGATTTATACATCAATTTGGGTAATGTCTCCGAAGACATTCTAAAGGATGGCCGTCAGTCATTCGAAAACGGATTACCACTTGATGGAGATCCTAGTCGTGTAGACTCCACCGCATGGGGTTTGGTACCAAAAATCCAACCCCAAGTTATCGCCTTTGATAATGACCCTAATGCAATCACTATTCAAGACGTTGGGCTCGATGGATTGAGCGACGCACAAGAGCGAAACTATCGCTTTCGCGATCAACCATCTTACTTAGAGCGCTTGGAAGCCGCTTTTGGAACGGGTTCACTTGCATACCAACGTGCTTTTGATGATCCAGCTGCAGACAATTTTTCCTATTATCGTTCATCCGCACTAGACGATGCGGAGGCGGATATTTTAGAGCGTTACCGCTTTTTTAATAACCCCGAAGGAAATTCTAACACTACTCAGCCGGAAGGTTTTCCGAGTGCGGCAACAACAAGACCCGACATTGAAGATATTAACCAAGACCAAACGCTAAGCAGATCGGAAGCTTATTTTCAGTACCGCATCAGTATGCGACAACAAGATTTGGTTGTAGGGCAAAATCACATTACGGATATTTTCGAGACTCAAACGGGTGATCTACCTGACGGAACTCGTAAAACTGCCCGCTGGATTCAGTTTAAAGTTCCAGTTTTTCAACCCGATAGACGAGTAGGTCCTATCAGTGATTTCCGTTCTATTCGTTTTATTCGAATTTTTATGACCGGTTTTTCCGATCCTATTGTTTTGCGTATGGCCCGACTCGAATTTTTACGTGGCGAGTGGCGTCGGTATATGTTTTCATTGGACGGTATTCGTGATGAGTTGGAACAGGATGAGGATTTTCAAACCACTTTTGAAACCAATGTGGTTAACCTAGAAGAAAACGGACAAAGAAGCCCAATCAATTATACACTTCCTCCAGGTATTGAGCGTCAGCAGTTCTTCCAAACCTCTTCCATTCAAGCACAAAACGAGCAGTCTTTATCCATGACGGTATGTAATCTTCGCGATGGAGATGCCCGCGCAATTTTCCGTAATTTAGCTATGGATATGCGCTTATACAAGCGTTTGCGAATGTTTGTCCACGTAGAAGAACGCCTGCCACAAGAGCCTGTTCGCAATGGTGATCTCAATGTCTTTATTCGAGTTGGTAGCGACTACAATCAGAACTATTACGAATACGAACTTCCAACAACCGTTACCCGTTGGGGTGCTACGGATCCAAGGGAAATCTGGCCCGAAGAGAATGAAATGATCATTGACTTAGAGCAGCTTAGGGAAGTTAAGTTGGAGCGTGATCGAGTCGGAACACCACTGCGCGATAGGTATACCAAAGATTTTGGGGCATTTAAAATTACGGTTGTTGGAGCTCCTAACTTAGGCAACGTGCGAACGATAATGATCGGTGTTCGCAATCCTAAAAAGTTGCTTGGTGACGTCAATGACGACGGACTACCTAAATGTGCGGAAATCTGGGTAAATGAGTTGCGATTAGGCGGGTTTGACAGACAAGGTGGATTTGCCGCAAATGCTAGGATGAATGCTCAATTGGCTGATTTTGGAAACATCACGCTTACAGGAAACTACAGTTCAATTGCTTTTGGTGGCCTAGATCAAAGTGTTACCGAGAGAAGTCAGGAGGAAATAATGTCCTATGATCTCCAGACAAGTTGGGAGCTTGGGAAGTTTTTTTCGGAGAAGGTTAAACTTCGAATACCGCTATTTTACAGCATAGCCGAGGAGTGGAGAAACCCTCGTTTCAATCCACTCGATCCCGATATCGAGTTTCGAGATGCACTGGCTAATATTGAGGACTTTGCCGCTCGAGATTCCATTCGAAAAATCGCCCAGACGTACAACATGCGACGAAGTGTGAATTTTGCCAACGTAAGGAAAGAGCGGACGAATAATCAAAGAAAGCCTACGCCTTTTGATGTTGAGAATATCGCACTCTCTTACGCATTTTCGGAGCACTTATTCCGAGATATCAATACGGTGTTTGACGTGCGACGTGAGCATCGAGCCGCAATTAATTACAGTTTCCAAAGCCGTGCCAAGCCCTGGGAACCATTTAAAACATCGCCCTTGTTTAAAAACAAAAATTTGGCCCTAATTCGCGATTTGAGTTTTGGGTACATGCCTTCTAGAATGGTTTTCAGGATGGATGCGAACCGCATGTACAACGAAATGCAAATGCGAAATACCGATAGTCCACTCTTTCAACTCGACACTACCTATAATAAAACCTTTACCCTGAACCGCCAATACGATATTGGATACGATCTAACAAAGGCTCTGCGCATCGATTTTCAAGCGCGTATGAATACTTGGATCGACGAGCTGCCGGGATCCTCTCGCGATTCCGAAGTTCGTGAAAGTATTCGTCAGAGCTTGCGCGAGTTTGGCCGACCAGTGCGTTATAACCAGACTCTATCGGTTAACTGGGAAGCACCCATTAAAAAGCTTCCTTATTTGGACTTTGTCTCCACAGTGAATGTTCGCTATACGGGAGACTTTGATTGGCAGGCGAACTCTTTAATTGCACAAATGGCCGGACCAGATGACGATTCATTGAATCTGGGAAACACCATCCAAAATGCATCGAGCGTCCAAATCAATGGTCAACTTAATTTTGTAACCTTGTACAATAAATCGAAATTTCTTCGAGAAATTAATCAGGGCAAACAGCGGACTCCGCAAAGGGGTGGGGCACCACAGCGACCTGGTATGCAGCGGGGTGGAAGAGAGGCGCCGGTTCAAGAGGAAGAAGAAAAGCCCAATGTTTTCATGACAATTCTTAAATCAACTACCCGAGTGATGATGAGTTTGCGAAGTGCTAATTTTAGTATGACACAAACGGAAGGTACATTATTACCCGGTTTTCTTCCTCAACCACAATTTTTTGGAATGGCTGAAAATTGGTCGGCACCAACACCCGGATTCGTATTTGGTAGTCAAAACGACATACGACCAATTGCGGCAGAACGAGAATGGTTATCTACATCGCCCTTACAAAACAACCAATTTAATCGAACATTCAATCAAAATTTAAATGCACGAGCAACGATAGAGCCAGTTCGGAGTCTGCGCTTAGAGCTTACAGCTACACAAAACCGCTCAGAAAGTCTCGTGGAGTTTTTCCGATATAATCCCGATGAAGATCGTTTCGAAAGTCAAAGTCCTTTCTTCACGGGGATGTTCACCACCAGTGTAATTGCTATTGGAACGTCTTTTGAAAGCGTGCGTGGACCAGAATTCAACTCCGAGGTGTACAATCAGTTTTTAGCCAATCGAGAGGTAATTTCTCGAAGAAGAGCCCAGGCCTTTGCTATCGATAATACTAACTACATCCCGGAGATTACCGGTAGTCCAGATTCGGCGAATTTTGGTTATGAGGGTTTTAGTTATACCAGTCAAGGTGTCTTAATTCCATCATTCATCGCTGCTTATCTTGGAGAAAGCGCCGCTGATTTATCCCTCAATCCCGATCGTAATTTAGGAATAATTTTGCCCAATCGAGGAATTCCTTTGCCAAACTGGCGCCTGACCTATGATGGGTTTACTAAGTTAAAGCCCTTCTCCAAGTATTTCACATCATTTGTCGTAAATCATGCCTACGTTGGAAACTTTACTGTAGGTGGATTCAATACCAATTTGCAGCGTCAGCAAATGGTTATGGATGGTGAGGCACCTATTGATGAAAATGGTGATTTTATGCCGGAGAACCAAGTTGCTTCAGTAAGTATTACCGAGCAGTTTGCCCCGTTGATCGGTTTTAATGCGCGAATGAAAAACAGCATTACCGCTCGACTCGAGTATAAGCGCGATCGCAATATTATGCTGAGTCTGGCCAACAACCAGATTACGGAGACCAGAGGAAACGAAATTGTTATTGGAGGTGGTTATATCATCAAGGATTTGCGATTGCGATTTGTATCGGTTGGCGCTCAGCGAACGAACCCGGTGAGCAACTTAGAGCTTCGTTTGGACTTGTCTATCCGCGATAATCAGACGGTCATTCGTAGAATCGTCGAGCAGTTGGATCAGGTTACGGCTGGTCAAACCATCACATCCATTAAGTTTTCTGCCGACTACGCGATTAGTCAACGTGTTAATGTTCAAGTATTTTACGATCAAATTGTATCCAATTACAAGATTTCAACTGCCTTTCCAACAAGCAATACCAACGTAGGTTTTCGGGTGCGATTAAACCTTGGAAGTTGATGTTGCAAAGCTCATTTTTTCACTTATTTTTGCGCAACTAAAAATTACACATATTATGAATATTCCAAGCGACTTATTGTACACCAAAGATCACGAATGGGTAAAGATTGAAGGCGATATTGCCACTATTGGTATTACCGATTTTGCCCAGCAAGAATTGGGAGATATCGTTTTCGTAGAAGTTGAAACAATGGGCGAAACACTAGAGCAAGAAGAGGTTTTCGGCTCAGTGGAAGCTGTAAAGACCGTTTCCGATTTATTTATGCCTGTTTCTGGTGAAGTAATGGAGTTTAACTCAGCTATTGAAGCAGACCCAGAATTAGTCAATCGCGATCCCTATGGCGAGGGCTGGATGGTAAAAGTTAAATTGACCGATCCTGATAACCGCGAAGGATTACTCGACGCAGCTGCTTACGGTGATTTGATTGGTTAATTGATTTTTGGTGCGTCGCTATTGGCCATTTCTCTCTTGGATACTCTTTGTGACCATTATGCTTTGGATACCTTCCAAAGCAGTTCCCCGCAGTATTGCGGCAATGGAAGACTGGATCATTCACGGGGCAATCATGGCTGTAGCCGCAGTACTTTTGGTATACGCGCGTTTAAATCAAGGTAGCTGGAACAGTTTTGTTGTTTACACTTTACTGTTCTTCACCATTTATAGTCTTCTAACAGAGTTTGTTCAGCGGTTTATCCCTGGACGATCATTTAGTTGGAGTGATGTAATTGCCAATCTAACAGGAGTAGTAATTGTTTTGGTTGCCGTAAGTTTATACCGATTGCGAAACAGGGAATGATAATTGATATTTAATTTTACACATTTATCTTTCTGCAATACCTTTACGACCCGAAGCAAGAATGCCTATTCTGAACTTCATTTAACCATATTACTGTATGAAGAGTAAAAAAAACCCTAAGGTTGATTTAGAGAATAAACGCTCTATTTTCTTTCTAATCGGAATGGCCGTAACCATGATGGCCCTGATTATTACTGTAAACTGGAAAACCTATGAGCAACGCATCATGGAGTTTGGTGACCTCGATTTGTTCGTTGACGAAGAAGTCGTAGAGCAAACCGTTCGTCAGAAAAGAAAACCACCTCCGCCACCTCCACCACCAGAGCAAATTTCGGTTGTGGAAGAAATAGTAGACTTGCAAGAAGAGTTGATCATTGAGTCTGTTGAGGTTGACCAAGACGACGAGATTGAAGATGTAGATTTCTTCGGTGAGGAAACGGATGAGGTACTTCAATTTGCAGTTGTTGAGAATAAGCCTGTATTCCCTGGTTGTGAAAATGAAAGATCTGAAGCGGATAGAGAAGCCTGTTTTCAGCGAATGATGAGTCGTCACATCAACAACAACTTTAAGTTTCCAGAAATTTCACGATCCATGAACTCTCAAGGTGTTATCGTTGTAAATTTCATTATAGAAAAAGATGGGTCGATTAGTGCCGTTCGAGTTTTACGTGGAGTAGATGAGGCCTTGGATGCTGAAGCCATTCGCGTTATTAAGAAATTACCCAAATTTGAGCCGGCAAAACAGCGTGGTCGTCCAGTGCGAATGTCGTTTAATATGCCAATCAACGCAAGGATTCAGTAATTTTTGCAGTATATTTAAAGGAGCGCCCGCAAGATTTTGCGGGCGTTTTTTGTTTGTTCTCATTCGTGGTTTCTGGAATGAAAATTGTTAAATATTTCGAAATTCAACATTGGATTTGAGAGTGTTGAGTTTCTCTTTAAGCTTCATATTGGAGCAATGTTTAACCCTAATTTCTATTTCAAATGAAGACAAACAAATTCTCAAAACACGATTTAGAGACCGCACGCCCAATTCTTTTTTTGGTTGGCTTGAGCTTGTCGCTATTCGCCTTTATTCTGGTTATTAACTGGAAGACCTACGAATTAATCGCCTCACCAATTACCAGTCAGGAGTTGATTTTTGAGGAAGAGCAAATGATGCAGACTTTTCGTTCCAAGCCTGCAGCGCCGCCTCCGCCAAGTACAGTATCGGACATGCTTGAGCCGGTACCCGAGCTGATTGAGCTGAAAATTGAGCTAATGATTGATTCGGTAGACCCTTCGGCAGAAGAACCTCTGGAGGAAGTAGGCTTGCAGCCGGAAGAGTCTGATGAGGTTTTTAATTTTGCTGCAGTGGATAAAAAGCCCATTTTTCCCGGTTGCGAAAGCGGTAAAACTGAAGACGAAAGAAGCAATTGTTTTCAAGAAAATATGTTTGCTCATTTTAGCAACAAATTTCGTTTTCCCGAAGTTTCACGCCAGGCGAAATCACAAGGGGTTATTGTAGTCAACTTTATCATCGAAAAAGATGGCACCGTATCATCGGCAAAGGTATTGCGCGGTGTGGACGATGCTTTAGACGCCGAGGCCCTGCGCGTTATCAATCAACTTCCCGTATTCGAACCCGCTAAGCATAAGGGGCGCGCGGTTCGTATGTCGTTCAATATGCCTATAAATGCAAGCATGAAATAACGAATCTATAAAAGTTGATGCAAATATGTATACCTTTGCGTCAACTTTTTTTTATGCTCTACTTAAAGGCACTTCACATCATTTTTGTGGTAACTTGGTTTGCCGGCTTATTTTATATTGTACGCTTGTTTGTATATCAAGCGGAGGCCCAACACGAGGATGAACTTCGGCGCAGCATTCTTTTTGATCAATTTTCCATCATGCAAAAGCGTCTGTGGTATGGCATCACATGGCCTTCAGCAATTCTGACTTTAATCTTTGGTCACTTGGTGTTATTTCTCGGCAATTGGCATCCTTTGCTTTTCCAGAGTGGTGGTGCATGGTTGACCGTAAAATACATTCTTGTATGGTTGCTTTTCGGTTACCACATTTGGTGTCATCTGATTTTCAAACAGCAGCAATTAAAAGTTTTCAGATGGAATGGAATGCAGCTCCGTATTTGGAACGAAGTTGCCACACTATTCTTAATAAGCATTGTTTTTCTCGTGGTCGTAAAAAACACCATGAGTTTACTCTACGGGGTAGTAGGATTAGTGCTTTTCGCCGCCGCTTTGATGCTGGCTATACGTCTGTACAAACGACTGCGCGAAAGTTCAAATTAATCTACGCAATTTGGCGTCTCCTGCATTCTGCGACGAAATCGCTGAAATGCTTTTTTGGCTTCGCTTTTTCTGTGCTGGTTTCTTTCCTCTTCGCTCATGTGAATAACCGTTTGGCAGGTCGTTGAGCAGGTTTTTTCAAATTTATGACCGCAGTTTTCACACTGAATAAACAGTAAATTGCAATCTACATTGGCGCAATTTACATGCGTATCACATGGGGCTCCACATTGGTGGCATGAAGAAATAATATCGTCGGAAATACGTTCGCCAAGTCGGTCATCAAAGACAAAGTTCTTTCCACGGAATCGGTTTACAAGCCCCTTATCACTTACTTGACGATGATAATCGATGATTCCTCCCAAGAGTTGATTGACGTTTTCAAATCCATGATGACGCAGCCACGCACTGGCTTTTTCGCAACGAATTCCACCGGTGCAATACAACATGATGGGTTTGTCTTCCTTGCCTTTAAGCATTTCTAAAACTTCGGGTAACTCTTCACGGAAGGTTTCCGCTTCCGGACAAATCGCTTTTTCAAAATGACCAATTTCTGATTCATAGTGGTTGCGCATATCGACCACAATAGAGTCTTCAACATCCAACAACGCATTCCACTGATCGGCAGTGAGGTGTTTCCCAACGTTGGTTACATCAAAGAAATCATCAGCTAATCCGTCTGCTACAATCTTGCCTCTGACTTTTACAGTAAGTTTTAAAAATGATTTTCCGTTGTCTTCTACGGCCTCCTTGATGGGGATTCCACTGAAGTATGTGATGCTATTTAGGTCCTCTAAAAATGCATCATAGAGGTGTTCGGGAACATTCATTTGGGCATTGATTCCTTCTCGTGCAATATAGATTCTGCCCAGACAATTAAATTGGCTCCAACGATCAAAAAGCATATCCCGCATTTCCTGCGGTTGATCGATAATTACGTAGCGATAGAACGAAATGGTTTTTCGCTGAAAAGTCTCCGCATCTAAACGAGCTTGGAGTTCTTTTCTTCCTAAACGATTTACTAAGCCTTTTTTATGCGCGTTGGGATCCATAGCAATTTTTTTGCAAAGGTACTTTTTTATTAGCAAGCGAGAAAATGACCTATGGAAAGGTTAGGCTCCTCAAGAAAATTTAATGTACCTTTGTGGCATCCTCATTTTATTCGACGGATTCTTTATGAGAAAAAATATCTTTCTGTTGCTTACTGTTATGGCAACTGTTTTCCTTTCGGGATGTAACGGAACCGACGGACCGGTAGTTTGGGTCAAAGCAGATGACTTTGCTCGACTCGTGAAAAAGTATCCAGGGGCACTAATCATCGACTTGCGTAGTCGTGATGATTTTGATGTTGATCATTGGCCTGGCGCAGTTCCTCTTCACTATGAACATGAAGAATTTGAAGGCTTTCTGCGTCAATTATCACCGCGCCAGGTATACTTGATGTATGACTACAACGGTAAGCAAAGCAAGAAAGTTGCTTCGATTATGGAGGGTTTATACTTTCAAAAAGTTTATGCCGTTCGCGGCGGTTGGGAGCGCATACAAGTTTGGCAAGAAAAAGAATTGCGGCCTTCATAAACGCTTTCAAGCAATTGCCAATTAACATTATTTAATCACAAAATATCTTTTGCGATGTTGAGAAAAAAAAGTATAGCAGTAGTTGGAATTTTAGCATTAGCCATTGCGTGTATGCAAAATGAGCAGGATAAAATCATTCGTGTGCAAGAGGAAGAACAAACCTCTTTTGATGTTTCAAAATTTACAGGCAATATCAATCGCGACGGACGAATGATTGTCGAAGAGGTCTCAGAAGCTTTTGCCGGCTTTTTAGGTAAATCAATTGCCGAGCATGGCGTATTGGGCTCGATAGGTTTTTGTAATGAGAATGCTTTTCCATTTATGGACTCCCTAGCGCATTATTATGGTGTGAATCTCAAGCGAACGGCCCTACGTTATCGCAATCCCGATAATAAGCCAGATACACTGGATCGTATCATGCTTGAAAATATGGAAAAAGAAGCGGCCCAAGGCGCTGAACCCGGACCGAAGAGCATCAAATTTTCCAGTGGAGAGTCGGTATACTATTCGCCTATTATCATGAAACCTTTGTGTTTACAATGTCACGGAATCAAGATGCGCGGTGATATTCAGGATGAAGTGTGGGCAAAAATACGTGAACTCTACCCGGAAGATGTCGCTTACGATTTTAATCTAAACGAGCTTCGCGGTGCTTGGGGCGTACTTTTCCCTAACGAATATCGCGCTCGTAGAGGTAAACCAGACCCTATTGCTATCCCCAAATAGTACAATTTGAAGTCTTTCAGAAAACTTTGGCCGTACGCTAAACCGTATTCTTCCAGCATCTTTTTTCACGTCTTGTTTAATGCATTGGCAATTTTATTCGCCCTTGCATCAATAGGTCTCGTGGTGCCCGTATTGCAAATTATTTTTGAAAATACCCCGGAAGTCCAAGGCGACCCTACCTGGATAGGTGATAGAGTTAAGCACTATTTCTACCGTTCCATACAAGAAAAAATCAGTGAAACCTCAAAGGGTGACGCACTCTTTTTGGTCGTAGTATGGGTTATCGTTGCGTTTTTTCTAAAAAACACATTCCGATATTTGGCCATGTACGTTATTGCGCCTCTGCGTAACGGAATCACACGCGACCTTCGCAATGCAATGCACCGGAAGGTTCTCGAATTACCACTAGGGTATTTCTCAGAGCGCAAAAAGGGCGATATCATCTCCCGAATGACCAATGATTTGAAGGAGATAGAGTGGGCTGCTTTGATGACTATTGAACTCATTTTCCGGGAGCCCATCATGATCTTGGCGTCTTTAGGGGTGCTCATTTATATGAATGCAAAACTCACGATTTTTGTTTTGATAATGCTGCCTGTGGTTTCATTCATCATCACACGAGTTGGGCGTAGTTTGAAAAAATCTTCCCGGAGTGCTCAGGAATATATGGGTGACTTGATGGCGCGAATTGATGAGACCGTCGGTGGATTGCGTATTCTCAAAGCGTTTAATGCTGAAAAGCACAAACAGCAGACTTTTGAAGTTGCCAATGATCGCTACTTTGGCATGATGAATCGGGTTTTACGTCGCAGTGATTTGGCGAGTCCTCTATCGGAAACTCTTGGAGCTTCAATTATGGCGATTGTAATCTGGTTTGGAGGTCAAATAGTTATCAATAGCGAATCTTTCGGCCCCGAGCAGTTTATTGCCTACATTCTGTTTTTTTACCAAATCATTCCACCGGCAAAAGCCCTTTCCAAAGCGAGTTTCCACATCCAAAGAGCCGACGCGGCATCTACGCGTATTTTGTCTTTACTCAATGCGGAAAATGCTATAGTAGATCCGGATAAACCAGTAGAAGTACCCGTTTTTTCTCGGGCAATTCAATTTAATAACGTGCGGTTTTCCTATGGAGAAAATATCGTATTGAACGACTTAAACTTACAAATTGATTCCGGAAAAACTGTTGCTCTTGTAGGTCTGTCGGGTAGCGGTAAAACTTCCATTGCCAATCTCATTCCGCGTTTTTACGATGTCGACTCGGGTTCTGTGAGCATCGATGGGATTGATATCCGTGCAATTAGCTTGCAAGATCTACGCAAGCAGATGGGGATAGTCGGACAAGAGGCCATTCTCTTTAATGATACAATCCACAATAACATCGCCTTGGGTAAACCCACAGCCGATCGTGCAGAGGTCATTGAGGCGGCGCGCGTTGCTCATGCGCACGATTTTATTATGGAATTACCTGAAGGCTACGATACTAATATTGGTGATTTGGGAATGCGACTCTCTGGTGGCCAGCGTCAAAGACTATCCATAGCTCGCGCGATCCTTAAAAACCCCGCCATACTTATTCTTGACGAGGCGACTTCAGCCTTGGATACTGAATCGGAAAGATTGGTGCAAGATGCCCTCGAAGCTTTAATGAAGAATCGAACTTCACTCGTTATTGCTCACCGCTTATCGACGATTCGCAACGCTGATCGAATCATTGTCCTAGACCGAGGGAACATCGTAGAACAAGGTACCCATGAAGACCTTCTTGCTAAGGAAGGTACATATTACCGTTTGTGGTCGCTTCAAGCTTAATGACATGCACATTCTTGTAAATACTCGTTTGCTGCTGCCAGGTCGTTTTACCGGCGTAGAATGGTTTACTTTTGAAACACTTCGCAGGTTGGTGAAATGGCATCCAGACGTGAAGTTTAGCTTTTTGTTTGATCGTCCTTATCACCAAGATTTTGTCTTTGGTGACAATGTTCAGCCAATCGTTGCGCATCCTCAATCGCGTCATCCATTTTTGTGGTATCTCTGGTTTGAATATTCGGTACCTAAGGTAATCGAGGCTACCAAACCCGACCTGTTTTTATCTCCCGACGGATTTTTATCGCTTAAAGCTACAATCCCGCAAATATCGGTTATCCACGATCTGAATTTTGTACATCAACCTGAGGGCTTGCCTTGGCTAACCGGGTGGTATTACCGTTATTTTTTTGAGAAATTTGCGGAAAAAGCAACACGTATTGCCACAGTTTCTCATTATTCGGCAAATGACATAGCCACGACCTATAATTTTGATACAAATCGCATAGATGTTATAGGTAATGGAGTTGGCGATGACTTTTTTCCAACCAAAGAAATTCCCGATTTACTAGAATTGGATTCGAAACCATACTTTTTGTTCGTTGGTTCTCTCAATCCTCGAAAAAACATTCTCGGTATGCTGAAGTCATTTGAGTTATTTAAACTCAAATACAATCTTCCACATAAACTTGTAATCGTTGGCGACCCCATGTTTAAATTGTCTGAAATGCAGTCTTTCTATTCTGCCATGCAATTTAAAAGTGATGTAATTTTTGCCGGTAGACGGGAGGGGAGCGACCTCAATAAACTCTACGCGCACGCCACTGCTTTGTGGTTTGTATCCTTTTTTGAGGGTTTTGGTATTCCTATTATTGAGGCATTTCGAGCCGGGTGTCCTGTCCTTACGAGCACTACGACATCGATGCCTGAGGTTGCAGGAAACGCGGCAATTCTGCAAGAACCAGAAAATATTGAAGGCATTGCACGGGATATGTATAACCTGGCTACAGACACTCTTTTGGTGGATCAATTAAAATCTAAGGGCACGCTGCGTGCTCAATACTATACGTGGGATAAGGCCGCGGAACGACTCTGGGATTGTATCAATAAATCACTTTAAACATGCTAAGTCGATTTGCAGATCAAAACTCATTCGAAGCCGGTTGTGACGAAGCGGGTAGGGGCTGTTTGGCTGGACCAGTGGTGGCTGCATCCGTTATTCTACCCCCTGATTACTATCATCCATTATTAAATGATTCCAAGCAAATTAGTGAGAAAAAACGCGATATTCTACGTTTTGAAATTGAGCGAGAAGCTATTTCTTGGGCCGTAGCTACGTGTACGCCAATCGAGATTGACCAATTAAATATCCTTTGGGCCTCCGTTGAGGCGATGCATCGAGCGGTTGTGAAACTACCCCAACGTCCGGATATTCTACTTATTGACGGCAATCGCTTTAAGCAATTTGAAGATATCCCACATCATTGTATGGTTAAGGGAGACGCGCGATTTCTGTCAATTGCGGCGGCTTCAATTTTGGCTAAAACGTATCGAGACGAAATAATGCAGACCTTGGATTTGGAATTTCCACAATACCAATGGAAGAAGAATAAGGGTTATCCAACGAAAGATCACCGAGCAGCAATTGAACTTCACGGCGCGTGTATCCATCACCGCAAGACCTTTCGCTTGCTTTAATCCATCTTTACTGCAAAATACTTATCTTCTTTTGAAAAACGATTCCAGCGTTGTCATCGACAATTTGCAGTGTGTAGTTTCCTGAGGATAAGCCAGTTTTTATTTGTTGGATTTTTTTGTCTTTTAAATCCTGAATAAAAACAATCCTTCCTGAACCATCGATGATGCGAATTTTTGCCACGATAAGGGGTTCCTCGGATTGCTCGACGAAAAAGAGATTTTTTGAAGGATTGGGATAAACACTTAGTCTTTCGTTTTCATCAAATTCTTGATTCCCTATTCCCGAAATATTAACCGTTGCTTCAGCCAATCGTGTGCAGTTTCCATCCTGTATTTCCACTTCTACCAGTCCAACTCCATTAGAGCCCCACTGAACGGATATTTGTGGGGTGTTTTGGCCTGCAAGGAGACTTCCATTGCTTACATTCCAATCGTAGGTTGCTCCCGGAAAATGAGCCACATCGTAGCCGTTGGTTTCATTGGGAAGCACGGTAAGATTCCCGTTGATTCGTCCGCCACCGGTGCCCTCAATCATCGTTAAGGGTTCATGGGGAGCGGTTCCTTTAGAAATAATAATATCGTCGATACGGAGAAAGTCACGAGCACCTGAACTTTGGGTTAAACGTTCACCCGTGTGATAGTAGCGCCACATTAACTGTACGCATTCTCGACCCATCAAAAAGGTTGGTAAAGCGTGGGGTCCAATAATTTCAGAATGATTGAAGTTTGCGTTACGTACGTATTCAACCGGATTCCCATTGGAGTCCAGCAGGTCGGTCCAAGGACCTCTTTCACCCAGTCTGTACTGTAATTTTATGCGATAGACGCGCGAGTTTGGTGTGACTGTGCCTCCCGTCCACTGTACAAACCCGCGATTCATATTTTGCGTATTGAGGTGAACGAGCATGCCTCCAAGTCTTATGCCCGGATACCCTGGGTTGCCTTCGGCATTTCCGGTATTGATAAAACCAATTCCTTGACTATTTAGGCCCTCAATCCGTGTACGAGAACTCAAATTGTAAGCGCCATTGGTTATCCCTTCAATTGTGGCAGTATCTGACGGGTCATCTTCATCAAAGTACACAAATTCAGCGTAGGGTGGAAAGCTGCCTGGTGTGGCGTTGGCACTCCATGAGTCGAGCAGGTAGGGACAATCGGCCAAGGGATACGTGGGTTGGATGCCACAAACTACACCCGTATCTGTCGAAAATACCGCTACGATGTTTGTGTCTACCGTAAGGTTAATGGTGAAGGGGTTATTAGTGACTTGTGTGCCCCCGATATCCCAATGTGAAAATGCATAGCCAGGGTAGGGGTGGGCAATGAGTTCAATAGGATTGCTTTGGAAGTAAATTCCAGACCAAGGATATGGACTTTCAGGCACTCCTACCGTTGACCCTATAATTTCCAAAGTATTTACTTGTACATAGCCTTCAAGCGTATCGGAAACGTCTAGTTGTACTTGATGCGCGGCCGGAAGTTGAAATTGACTCATCAAATGGACTCTGGCATGTCCAGGTCTTAAGTCTGCCCAATCTTTGATCAAATTCACATCGTCTAACCAATCATTTACATCTGAATGATGCCCCCAGCGATCGATATGGTCGGGCATTTCGGGTAAGTAGAGTTGAGTCATACTATCTACCACTTGATGAACATGCGAGGGTAAAAAGCAAGAGTTCATCAAATCGGCATATCGATTTACGAAGTATCTTCGGTAGTTTTGGTTGGGCCACATATTTCTGAGCATGATTCCAACATCGCCATTTACTCGAGCATGATTGAGGGTATTGTGATTGACCCCTGTTAAGCCATCATTCCATCCAAATCCAAAATCGGTGTCGTACATCAACCAGCGCCAGCGTCCGTCATGTCCTTGAGGTGCTCCAGGTGTAAAAGGAACCCGCTTTCTCCACCACTTGATGTTGTTTACCGGCCAGTCTGTATTTCTGGAAAATATCTCCGCAATAACATAATCGGTAAAATCCTCTACGTCAATTTGCGTTTCTACATGTGCAAAGAGCGAGTCGTTGCTCAGATTATTTCCAGCAATAAATGTCATGAATTGGTTGAAGTGCAGCGGGTTTCCGTCGTTTGGTTGCCGGAATGGCGTTAAGAAGTCCAATTCATCAGGTGTTACCCCATACAGACGTTCAATGTAGTGTCTGTTTTGCCATTCGCGAAGATTGCTCACCCCCCAATATTCCCCATTGATAAACACTACGGCAGGTTCAGAGTGCTGAATATCAAATTTTAGGTGACCAACCAAGTTCTGTATAAAGGCATCTCTAAAGATGGTGCTGGCTTCGTCGTTGCCGCTATTGCGCAGCAAAATACGCTGATAGCTGTTGTCGGTTCTTTTACTGAAAAGAGGATAGTTGATATCCGATTGACCGTACAAGCTTCGAGCGTAAAAGCGAAAGGTTTTTCTGCGTCGAGCTCTTGACCACCCTCCGTGAATGCGGGCGCCAACAAGTTGTCCGAATTCTTTTTGTCCTTGCTCGTTGAAGTACTCCAAGCCCATAGGGTATTCAAAGGCCATTCCGCTGCGGTGCCAATTGGCCGGACTATTTCCCTGGGCATTTGTTCCTGATGTGTTCCTCCAGTTTTCGAACATTGCACCGGCACAATAAAAGCAATCGAAATAATCGAACATAAGGTTTTCATTGATGCTCAAGGAAATTACGGGCAATGTATATCTGTTTTGGACACTTGGACCAACAAAGTATGTCTCAGTCGCAATCGGACTTGAAATCGCATCTTGACGAACAGCTATGGCTCGCACCACGGTTCCTTTATTCACGGGAAAACCGGGTAAGTAGGTAGGATTAAATTCGAAGGTTGAGGATTTGTTGCTGGTTCGATTTGAACTGCTATTACGGTCGGTGATGCTCAAAGGCGATGAATACATAAACGACTGTATGCTATCCGTTAATGCTGGTCCATTTGGGCTATTAGCAAACTGCGGATACTGGTTTTTGTACGTATATGTTTGGGCGTTAATTCTGCTGGTATCTGGCTCACTGCCGTCGAGGGTATAAAAAATAGTAACGCCACTATCTAGCGAAGAGATGTTCAGTGTAAATCCCGAACTGTAAAAGCCCCCGACTTGCGAAAAAACTGGAGGTTGGAGTACGGTTGAGTATGGTGTAGATCCGTTATTGCTCATTCCAGGGGAGGCGGGTTGGAAGTATACCCAGTTTGCTGAACCATTCGGAAATCTTCCTTTAGAAACGTCGGTATTTTGTGGACCAAAACTTACGGAGTCAATGATGGTAGTTCCGTTAGGACTGGTGAGAATGACGTATTCGCCTTGACTGGCACTAAGGGAGAAGTTCATGTGATTCCCCCCCCTTGAGGTATCACCACTGGCCCAAAAAAGAAGAAAGCCTCCGCCGCTGATGATCGTATTTGGCGGTATTTGATATTTTGTTAAATTATTCGGATTGTCGCTCAGGTAGAAACCCCCAAGATCAATGGTAGTAGAGAGTCCATTATGCAATTCGATCCAATCTTCAAATTCACCAGCTATATCATTGATGGTAGAGGCGTTTGAGGCCATAAATTCGTTGATATATACGGGAATGGTAGACTGTCCAAATGTCGAAAACCAATTTAGAGAAATGACGCAAATAAATAATAATGTAGTTTTCTTCGTAAAATATCGCATTTGCTTTGTTATGAATTTAAGACGCTGTAAAATTAAGACTGCAGGTAGGTTTTACCAAACCAATTTGCGCAGTTTTCGCAATACAATCTAATTACTAGCAATGAAATAACGAATGGATTCGTATATTTGTTGGAATGATATTATACAATGAAGCCGGAAGAAACGATTGACTTTCAAATTAAGTTGGCTTGGCAAAGCATAGGTCGACTTTACAATACTGTCGCGGAACAGTATGGAACAACTTGGGCAACGGGAAATGTCCTTTTAGCAATAGACTCTGAAAAGGGGACTCCCGTGACGCATTTAGGGCCGAAAATAGGACTTGAAGCCACAAGTTTGAGTAGAATTTTAAGGACTTTAGAGGAACGAGACCTCATTACTCGAAAACCCGATATTGTAGATCGCCGACGCGTATTGGTTCAACTTACAGCGGAAGGCTTAAAGCGCCGTCAAGACGCAAAACAGGCGGTTATTTCGTTTAATAACCGCCTGCGTAAATGTTTAGGAAATAGAGAATTCGAGCGTTGTTTAAATCATTTATCCAAACTTAATGAGGTGTTTGATAATGATGAAATGGAGGGCTTTAACGCCCTTCCTTAACGAACGCCATTCATCATTTTCAACAGCTTTTTGCTGATGAAGAAAAGGATAACCGAGGCTCCACCGGCCATGAATACGAAAATCATGAAAAAGTCGTAGAGTGTGTTGATTTTAAATCCGGCAAATTTTGGTTTTTCGGGTTGAAGATTCCACTGTTGAAGATTTTTTTCACCATCAAGTTCGCGTATTAGGTAAAACGTTTTTCCGTCAGAACTTATTCCGTAAGTAAAACGACCGAGATCATCCTGTACGTCGCAGATTTTGCTTTTACTTTCTTCGAGTTCTTCCGCAGTAAGCATTAGTTTATTTTCTTTTAGTACCCTTAGCGCTTTGTAGACTTCAAAATCCACGGGCAATACTTCTGCGGCAATGCCGGTTACCCGGTCCTTGTCGATTGATACATCAGAAAATACAGGAGCGACTTCTATATCAGTAACTATATCATCATACCATACAAATGTGCTTTCGTCAATTACTTGATCGTTAACTGCGTATACTTGCTCACGCTTTTGTTCTTCGGGGTAGAGTCCACTTAGAATTCCGGCGAACTTATTTGCTGTAGCAATTGCCATAAACCACACGCCCATTAGCAATGAGGTGAATTTTGCTGGTGAAAGCTTTACGACCATTGAAAGACCAATTGGCGAAAGTGACAATTCCCCCATTGTGTGCAGGAAATACAAGCCAACCAACCACATCATACTAACTTTCACATCAGGATCGATGCCTTTTACGCCAAAAGCAATAAACAAGTAACCGATGGCTAAAAGGAATAATCCGATTGATTGTTTATACGGGGACGCAGGTTCCATACCTTTTTCACCTAATTTTACCCATAACCACGCAACAATTGGAGCAAAGATCACGATAAAAGCCGCGTTGAACGACTGGAAATAACTTGCGGGCATAGTCCACCCAAAAACGTTGCGATTGGTTTGTTCTTCAGCGAAGAACGTAAGTGATACCCCAGCTTGTTCAAATGCTGACCAGAAAAATATGACGAAGACCGCACATATATAAATTACACCAATTCGTTCTTTTTCGATTCGGGTAAGCGTCTTGTCGAGAATAATGCTCAAAGGAGCCATTATGGTTACCGAGAACATCACCGAACCGATGAAGTCAAATTCTACAATCGAGTAGAAGAAATAGAAAAGACTGATAGCCAAAACCACATAAAGCAAGATTTGATTCCAGTTGACTTTTGCCTGAAACTCCCCGGCAGCCTTTTTTTCGCGAATAGGGGGGAGTCCAACGGCTTTTCCTTCGGGGGTAACAATGTATTTGTTTTTCAGAAGTTCAAAAGTTACAATCGCGATGAGCATTCCGATTGCGGCTGCGAGAAAACCCCATTTAAAGTCCGACGGACACCCCGTATCTCCGAGTCCACCTGCAACCAATGGAGCGACCATTGCCCCCAAATTGATACCCATGTAGAAAATGGTCATCGCTGAATCTAAGCGATTGTCGTTTTGGGGATATAATTGCCCTACCATGGTGGAAATATTAGGCTTGAAGAATCCATTTCCAAAAATTAAAAAGCCCAGACCTCCATAGAAAAAGAAGTGTGCCAGACTAAATCCATCGGGAGCTTGGGCAATTTGTTCGTACATAACCGCACTGCCAAAGAGCATGAACTGGCCAATTGCCATCATGATGCCACCCCAGAATATCGATTTTCGATTGCCCCAATATTTATCGGCCACGTACCCTCCTAAAAGAGGAGTGAGATAAACAAGTCCGGTATAATTACCGTAAATGGTAGACGCTAATGCCTTGTCAAACAGCAATGCTTTGATCATAAAAAGGGAGAAAATCGCCCGCATGCCGTAATAGCTAAAGCGTTCCCACATTTCCGTTACGAATAGTACATAGAGTCCCTTAGGATGTGATTGAGCCATGTAAATGTGTATTTATGAAATATAAAAGTTACAATGATTTTTTCGAGGCCGAAAGTATGAAAAAAATATCACTCTACTGCACTGTATCTTTGCCGATCTTAAATAATGATTGTGCATAGATGGGGGTAGCTGCCAAACATACCGTTGCTTTTCACACTTTAGGGTGTAAGCTTAATTTTTCTGAAACCAGTGCTATAGCTCGTAACCTCAGTGATGAAGGGTATAATAAAGTAGACTTTGATCAGTCGGCGGATGTATACGTTATCAATACTTGTTCGGTTACCGAAAATGCCGATCGAGAATGCAAATTGTGGGTTAATCGGGCACAAAAAGCCAATCCCGATGGATTCGTGGTCGTGGTAGGCTGCTATGCGCAACTTAAACCCGAGGAAATAGCTGCCTTTAAAGGGGTGGATTTGGTTTTGGGGGCTACTGAAAAGTTTAATATTGGCCACTACCTGCACGATCTTACAAAAAGAGAGTCGGGGACTGTTCATTCATGTGAAATCAATGAAGCAGATTTTTTTGTAGGCAGTTATTCGGTGGGTGATCGCACTCGAGCATTTTTAAAAGTACAAGACGGCTGTGATTATAAATGTACCTATTGCACTATTCCATTGGCAAGGGGCATTTCGCGAAGTGCTCCCCTAGAGCAAGTCGTAGCGCAAGCAAAAGAAATTGTTGATCAGGGAATTAAGGAGATTGTGCTCACGGGCGTTAACACCGGAGACTATGGCAAAGGCGAGTTTGGTAATAAAAAACACGAACATACCTTCTATGATTTGGTGCGGGCCTTGGATCTGGTGGAGGGCGCAGATCGGATACGTATTTCCTCCATTGAGCCCAATTTACTTCATCAAGATGTCATTGATTTTGTCGCTACTTCAAAGCGTTTTGTGCCGCATTTTCACATACCCTTGCAGTCAGGCTCTAACGAGATTCTCGGAAAAATGAAGCGTCGTTATCGTCGTGAACTCTACATTGATCGGGTGTCACGTATTCTTGAAAAAATGCCTGATGCGGCGATTGGAGTCGATGTAATTGTTGGCTTTCCCGGTGAGACTGAAGAGCATTTTTTGGAGACCTACCAATTTCTCAATACCTTACCCGTAGCTTACTTTCACGTGTTTACCTATTCAGAACGCGTCAATACCGAGGCGGCAACAATGGAAAATCCAGTGCCAATTCCCGAGCGAAAACGCAGAAATAAACTTCTTCGTGGTTTGTCGGCTAAGAAACGCCGAGCTTTCTACGAAAATCACATAGGAACCAAACGACGAGTGCTTTTTGAAGATGAAAACAAAGATGGATATATTCTAGGCTACACCGACAATTATATTCGAGTAAAAACATTTTGGGATCCTTCGTTGGCAAACTCAGTACATTTCGCCCATCTCGAGGCTATCCAACCTGATGGAGTAGTTAAGGTTTGTCTTTAACCGAGGCCTAGTGATGCTTTGTTTGGCATGAGCTCTAGGGGCTTGTTTATAAATTAATCACGCGGATTTCTTAAGTCGATTTTCCGCTCGTGAAAATGCAGCATCCTCATCGAGATGTTAAATTCTTAATTCTCCTTGTCACCTTGCTTTTATGATGTAATTTTGAAGTATGTACGCGCTCATACGACAATATAAAATAAATCCCATTTTTGAAGCAGACTTTATTCGTGACTGGAAAAAGTTAGCGGAAGCTTATCGTACGTATTCAGAATTCAAAGAGATTCGTTTTCATCGCGAATTGCCAAACACATACATCAGTTATGAATGTTGGCGCAGTCGTGAGGATTTTGAACGTATTATGAATGACGATAACGGTGTTATTCGCCCCCTTGTCGACGGTGTACATCGACACTGCAATCGGGTTAATTTGTTACACCATATGGATTTAATCGATTTAAAAGATCGGGTGCATTGAATAATACTTTTTATGATTATACCTGTAAGTGAAGCGGTAAAAGCGGCGGGAAAGTTTTTGCGCGAATATCAATCCTCGATAAAGCCAGAGATGATTGAACTCAAAAGTCTAAACTCTTTGGTGAGTGAGGCTGATAGAAAAGCCGAGGAGATCTTAGTTGAATCTTTGCAAAAAATTATGCCGGAAGCCGGCTTTATTACGGAAGAGGAAACCATCAAAACCGATCGACTTGAACACAATTGGATTATTGATCCTTTGGATGGTACCACAAATTATTTGCACGGGATACCCACGTACGCGGTGAGTGTAGCGCTTGAATATCGAGGGGAAATCATAAAAGGATGGGTATATGAGGTCTGTCGTGATGAATTATTTACTGCCGAAAAAAACAAAGGTAGCTTTCTTAACGGACAAAAGATATCGGTATCTGGCAGAACTCGACTCGAGGATTGTTTAATGGCCACCGGGTTTCCTTATTACGATTTTGAGCGCATCCCCGGTTTTTTAAAGCTCATTTCAGAATGTTTTACCAAAACCAGAGGTTTGCGCAGGATAGGCACTGCGGCTACGGACTTGGCATATATGGCAGCAGGGAGGTTTGACGCCTATTTCGAATACGGGTTATCTCCTTGGGACGTCGCGGCTGGAAGTCTGATTGCCAGTGAAGCTGGTGCCATTGTTAGCACCTTTTCCGGAACCAATGATTATATTTTCGGAGAGGAAATACTCGTTGTCCAACCTAATATTGCCGATGAATTCAGTGAATTAATCAGGAAGTATATGCTCAATTACCAGGGTTAATCTCCTTGATAATTGAAAACGACTTCCATCAGAGTTCGGAAAGCAACCAATTTATCCCCATAGCGTGCACGGGTTTTTTGTTGCAACTCTGGGCCATAGAGTTCTTGATATAGCCGAATGCTTTGCAGGTCTTTCGCCGAGTATTGAATCGCGTAGGTTTCACCTTGTTCTTCCTCGACCAAGACTTTGTTGATTTGGCAGCTTAAAAACATTCCAGTAGCCATCACTTCCGGGATATGTATTTGTTTCATCCACGATAGCCAATCGTAAAGGATATTGTTTTCTACGTTTACCGTGACGTTATAAATATGCATCTCAATTCATTAAAAGTTAAGATCGCCTCTAAGTGACCGATATAATCTTCGGGCTTCAGAAACGTAATAGCTATTTGGATAATCGGTGAGAATGGTTTCAAAGTGATACAAAGCCTTCTCGTTATTCTTGAGGTGATCACGATAGACCTCACCAGCGCGCAAATGACCTTCATCGGAAAGTATGCCGCCAGGATGTTCGCTGAGCATTCTTTCCCAAGCCTCTACGGCCAACTGATAGTTGCCCATGTCAAAATGAATTTTTCCTTTTAAGAGAAGAATTTCATCTTGGAGTGTATGCTTAGGAAAGTCTTCACTGAGAATTCTTAACTCGCGAAGGGCTTTTTCGTACATTTTTCTAAAGAAAAAAAGATCAGCTTGCGCAAACATTGTCATAGCTACATAATTGGTGTCAAGCATGGTGTTTTCTCGTATGAGCAGAGAGAGTCTCATCGCGTCATTAGCGGTGTGCTTCGATGTGCTCGCTTTCAACACATCGAAGGTGTTGAGTGCGTAAGTAAAATCTCCTTGGAAATAAGCAACTTTACCCATTCTTAATTTGGCTTCATCGGCCAGTGGTTGATCTCCGGCAAGTTTTTCAGCCTGTGCATACGCAAGTAGCGCCTCGGTGTATTTTCCGGCCATCAATTGAATATCACCAAGTAATAATTTGCCGTCTACACGGATAGCTGCAGGCAGTCTGTTTACCTCATCCATGCGTTTTAACGCTGAGGATGCAGCTTGGTAGTTCCCCAATCCAAACGCTTCCACGCGGGCGAGAACGCGGGCGAGTTCAACACCGGGAAACTGCCAGTTATGGTCGTTTATAAAACCTCTAACGGCTTTGGCTAATTCGCGATATTCGGATTCGTGATTACCGGCGTTCCTCGAACTAAGTTCTTCCTCACTGGTAATGAAGCGTTCTACGATTGCTGCATCGGAATATGGTGAGGGGGGCTTTTGCTCAATAATGTAGTCAAAGGCTTGAAAAGCGGTATTAAAATCTTTCTTTTCTCTAGCTACTTTACCCAAACGAAACACGTCCGATTGGTCACCTTGGCGCCTGCGATCCTGAGCGATTCTCTGCTGTAAGGCAGCGCCATAATTTTCTTCGTGCAAGAATACGTGGATGAGGAGCTCAACTAGGTATTCGTTTTCTTTTTTCTGTATGCGTTTGAGCAGATTTTCTTTGATGAAAATATTGTACTTATCGTCGGGATCTGTTTCTAAAGACCTAGAGAAAAGACTCTTGACAGTATTTAAGTAGCCAGCGGTTTCGTCGATTAAATCAATGTAGGTAATGTACATTTCTTCGAGCTGACCCATTTCAGCGTACATCAAGGCTTTTTGGTAGGTAAGCCTGAGATTTCGGTCGTTGTTTTCCGCTACGATTATAAGGTTCAGCGCCTCTTTGAATAAACCGCGTTCGGATAGAATTCGTTGTAAATTATGAATCAGCGCGGGCTGACTTGCTATGGTTTTTTCAAGATTGCTATACTCCTTCGAAAATGATTTATCGTCGTTTAATTTGCTGAAGAAAAATAGCAAGTCCGCTCGATTTTGCAGTTCATTACGCTTGTTTTTGCGTAGATCATTTTTCACAAACGATACGCCTTCTTCATAATCCGGTATGCTGCGATAGATGCTTACGATTCGTGCATAGAAAAACGGCGAGGGATTCTTTTTATAAAGCTCTTGATAAATCTCTAGTGCTTCAGTGTACTTTCCCTGTTCAAGATATCTCTGCGCCAATTGATCTTCCTGCCCAAAAAGGAAGGTGGGTAAGAAGAGGAGCAATAACAGGGGGATTTTATTCATTATTTATTGCGCGTAAAAAAGGATAGTTAGGGTTGACTCTGCGCGGCAATGACTCTTAAATTTTCAAGAGCTGGCAACAAGGTGTCAAGTCCGTTATAGTAATCAATGGCTTTGAGAACTCTTCGGTTGTAGTTAAATAAGAACAATTCAATGGCATGTGATTCATCGGATAAATATAGTTCAAATTCCTCTTCGGTAATCTGATTTTTATCGTATGCTTTCTTCAAGTTATCAAGTTGGGTATGAGCCATTCGTGCGTCTGCTTGCAGTCCGCTCAGCGCGCCGAGCACTTTGACGAAAGCACGTTGCGTACCAGCCATTTTATCCAGCTCATTCAAATAGACTGCTTTTTCAAATTCATGATTGGTTTTCATGAAGAAGTCGTAATACACTTCAACCTCACGAAGTTTGCTTTGTATTTCGTTGGTGGGAAAATTGTTTAGGGTTTCGAGTGCACGGAAGACCTCGTTCTTTAACGAGTCGACTTCATTTCTTTGTTCGGTGGATAATCCTCCATCGCTACCTCCATTTTTGCAACTTGAAAATGTGGTTAAAACAAAAATCGAGAAAAACAGTGTATACAGACGCATAACGTGATTTATTAGAATGCAAATTTAGTTTAACATTCTTCTTCGAGATGATAAAGAAGCGTTATAAAGCGTTGTGAGAAAGGAGATTTTTGAGCCAAAAAAACCGCCCCGAATATTTTTCAGGGCGGTCATATCCTGTCATGCAATTATTTTTTGAGTCTGGATTGCAATTCGACATCCAAAGCGTCTAAAAACTCTTCCGTATTCAAGTAATGCTGAGGTTGCAAATCGCGACCATGAATACATAGAGCGAGATCTTTGGTCATCAATCCTTTTTCTACAGTGTCGATACACACGCTTTCTAAGGTTTGTGAGAATTTAATAAGATCTTGGTTTCCATCTAGTTTTCCGCGATGAGCTAAACCTCTTGTCCAGGCAAATATGGAAGCAATTGGGTTTGTAGAGGTTTTTTTACCTTGCTGGTGTTGGCGATAATGGCGGGTTACCGTACCGTGAGCGGCCTCAGATTCTAAAGTTTTTCCATCCGGGGTGATCAACACAGAGGTCATGAGTCCTAGTGACCCAAAGCCTTGCGCGACGGTGTCTGATTGAACGTCACCATCGTAGTTTTTACAGGCCCAAATAAACGCGCCTTCCCATTTCAGTGCCGACGCGACCATATCGTCGATCAGACGATGTTCGTAAACGATTCCTTGTTCTACAAACTGGTTTTTAAATTCGTTTTCGTAGACTTCCTCAAAGATGTCTTTGAATCTGCCGTCGTATTTTTTGAGAATGGTGTTTTTTGTACTCAAATAAAGCGGCCATTTTTTATCGAGCGCCATATTGAAGCACGAACGCGCAAAGCCATAAATGGATTCGTCGGTATTGTACATACTCAAGGCCACGCCATTTCCTTCGAAGTTATACACTTCAAAAGTTTGGGGCTCTCCACCATCTTCAGGGGTAAAGGTCATGGTAAGTTTGCCTTTACCTTGAATAAGTGTATCGGTAGCTCTGTACTGGTCGCCAAAAGCATGTCGACCAATAACGATGGGCTTGTTCCAGTTGCTTACTAGGCGAGGCACATTTGAACAAATGATGGGCTCGCGGAAAACGGTTCCACCCAAAATATTACGGATTGTTCCGTTCGGTGAACGCCACATTTTTTTGAGTTTAAACTCTTCTACGCGCTGTTCGTCGGGTGTAATGGTGGCGCATTTTATACCTACATTATACTTCTTTATCGCTTCTGCAGCGTCTACAGTGATTTGATCGTTGGTAGCGTCGCGACTCTCCATTCCCAAATCATAATATTTGATGTCGATATCCAAATAGGGGAGTATGAGTTTGTCTTTGATAAACTTCCAAATGATTCTCGTCATCTCGTCTCCATCGAGCTCTACTACTGGGTTGTTAACCTTGATTTTCTGCATTTTAGTGCAATTTGATTTACGTTATTAATAATCGAGTGTTAGCCCCAACTGATCAATCAGCAATTGACTTTTGGGGTGTTCATTTAAGATGATGTCCAATTTTTCTTTGGGCGTTTTCACGGTATTTTCAGCTTCTTCTCGAAGTATTTCGATGTCGAGTTCGATGGCGGCATGCCCAAGTTTTTCTCTTAAGAATGCCATCATTTCGGTTTGCACTTCACCTAGTAAGGTTTTTTGCGTTTCCGAGTGAAGCGAAATGCCAATGACGTAATCATCTTTTTTACGTGGAGTGACCGATTGGAGTGTTGAGGCTAAAAGTGTCTGGTCGCGTTCGCGGGTACGTTCTACAAAAAGTCGGAAATATTGCTGAAGATGCTCCTCACTCAAGGAAAAGTCTGCATCTTTTTCAATCGTTTCGGTTGCTTGTTCACTCTCTACAATTTGCTCCGAATTTTTAGAGTTTAAACTAGCTGTAATGGAAAATCCACTTCTACGGGCAGCAGTTTTTGGCGGCTCATTCGGAACTTGTCGTGGAGTAGGTACTGCTTGTGCTATTTCAACAGGTGTTTTGCCTGATGGGCTAGAGTCCACGTTTTTAACAGATTCCGTTTGTGTTTTGTTTTCCTCTATCGAATCAATTTTAGGTTCTGCGGCAGAAGCAGCTGGTTTTTCACTCGACTCTGGGGAAATACTTGGGGCTGTTTGGGCGATTTTGGGGCTAAAACCGGAAGTTGTTTTTACGGGCGGAGTGTCATTTTTTTTTTCTTCGTCATCCGGAGCGGCAAGACGAAGGAGGCATACTTCTACTAGGAGTTGTTGTTGTTGCGAGGCTTTGTATTGAAGATCGACTTCCATAAGTCTACGAAGTGCAAATACCAGCCATTTCCCGGTTGCCTGTTGGCTTTGCTCCAGATACTTGCTCTTCAAATCATCAGTTATAGGCAGTAGATTAACTGTTCGTGAATCTTTACACATCCAAAGATTTCGCAGGTGGTCTGCAAGTCCGTTGATCATTAGGTGCAAATCAAAGCCTTTATGCAGTATTTCGTGGACAGTTTCGATAACCTCCACTGCTTGACCGGCAAGAAGCGCGTCGGTAATACGGAAGTAATAATTGTAGTCGAGAACGCTCAGTAGTTCAGCGGCAGCTTTATAGGTTACATTCCCTTCGGAGAAAGATACCAGTCGATCAAAAATAGAAAGTGCATCCCGCATGGCGCCGTCGGCTTTTTGAGCAACGAGCTGCAGGGCGTTTTCTTCGTAATTGACCCCTTCTTTGGTGGCAATATCTTTCAGGTTAACGATAATATCCGGTACGTTAATTCTTCGGAAGTCATAGATTTGACAACGACTGAGGATGGTTGGTAGTATCTTATGCTTTTCGGTAGTTGCCAGTATAAAGACCGCGTGTTTTGGAGGTTCTTCAAGTGTCTTTAGAAAGGCGTTAAACGCACTGGTTGAAAGCATGTGAACCTCGTCGATGATATAGATTTTGTATGAACCTACTTGAGGGGCAAAACGTACCTGGTCAACTAGATTGCGGATATCTTCGACGGAGTTGTTGGAAGCGGCATCGAGTTCGAAAATGTTCAGACTATAGTCGGTAGTATCATCAATCGAAGTGCGATTGATCATTTTTGCAAGGATACGGGCACAGGTTGTCTTTCCGACGCCTCGCGGACCTGTAAAAAGTAAAGCTTGCCCGAGTTGATTTTTATCTACCGCGTTTAAGAGTGTGCGCGTGATATGTTGCTGCCCAATTACACTATCAAATTCTTGGGGGCGGTACTTTCTGGCCGATACTACAAATGCTTCCATGAGGCTACAAAGATAAGGTTCAAGCAGTCTTTTTTAAAATCAATAGCGATAAAATTCGCTAGTTTATTTTTGTTCCAGACGATTTATTAAAACAGCTGGATTCGGTTTTTCACCGGTAAACTCTTGAAAGAGCATATCGGCATCGGTGGAGCCACCAGCGGCTAATAGTTTACGGTAGTTCCCTGCCGTTTGTGCATCGAAAATCCCGTTTTTTTGGAAAATATCAAAACATTGTACTTCGAGCATTTCCGACCACTTGTAGCTGTAATAACCTGCAGAATAACCTCCTTGAAAGATATGGCTAAAAGCCGGACTAATGGCGGTATTTTCTATATTGGGCAGTAAATCTATTTTTTTCATGATTGACTTCTCGAGCTGGAAAACAGAACTGATTTCGTCATCTTTGGTCAAATTGTGCCACGCCATATCGATCATTCCAAAACCCAACTGGCGAATGGTGGCGTAGGCTTCAAAAAATACGCGTTGTTTGCGAATGCTTTCCAGCATGTCGTTGGGTATGTTTTCGCCAGTTTCCAGATGTTTGGCGAAAATATTTAGGGCTTCTTGCTCGTAGCACCAGTTTTCAAAGAGTTGGGAAGGGAGTTCCACAAAGTCCCAGGAAACATTTGTTCCGGTGAGACTAGGGTAGGTGCCATCGGCGAGCATTCCGTGCAGTGCATGACCAAATTCGTGGAAGTAGGTGGTAAGTTCTTGGAAATTTAGCAAGGCTGGTTTGTTCTTTGTCGGACGATTGAAGTTGCACACGATGCTGATGTGTGGACGTACATTTTTGTCTTCATAGTGGTATTGTCCGCGATACGCAGTTTTCCAAGCCCCTCCGCGTTTGCCGTCTCGAGGAAAGAAGTCCATATATAATACTGCAATGTGGTTGTCTTGCTCGTCGGTTACCTCATAGGTTTCAACCTCGGGGTGATAGACAGGGATGTTGGTTTGTTTTTTGAATTTCAGACCAAATAACCTGCGGGTGATTTCAAAAATCCCCTTGGTAACTTCGGGTAATGGCAAATATGGTCGAAGGGCTTCATCGTCGATATTGAGTTTTTCCTTGCGAATTTTTTCCAATAAATAGTTGACGTCCCATTTTTGAATTTTGTCTATTTCTTCCGTTACTTGAGCAAATTCCTCAAGCATTTTCATTTCGTTTTTTGCGATAGGCAGAGCGTGATCTTTCAAATTTTCCAAGAAGGAAAGAACCGTTTGGGGGTTTTTTGCCATTCGCTCCTCCAAAATGAATGCGGCGTGAGAACTGTAGCCGAGTAAATTGGCTCTTTCACGCCGAAGACCCACAAGATCTTCAATCACCTTCAAGTTGTTTTTTTCAGCCTTCATACCTCTGGCGGCAAAGGCCAGATAGAGTTTTTTTCGAAGATCTCGTCGGGTACTGTATTTCATAAACTCCAAGTAGCTATCAGGGCGTAAGCTAATTAGCCACCCTGCTTTACTGAGCTTTTCGGCGGCCGATTTTGCTTGTTCGCGGAAGTCATCGGGAAGTCCTTCCAGATCATCTTCGTGCTCAAGCAGCATTTCAAAACTGTTGGTATCACGAAGTACCGTTTCTCCAAATTCCAGACTCAGTTTACCTAATTTTTGGTCAATTTCACGCAGTCTATTTTTTTCTTTTTCTCCAAGTTTAGCTCCGTTTCTCTCGAAGGCCAATATGGTTTTTTTAAACAGCATTTGTGCATCGGGGGTGTTTGGAGCACTAGTGACTTGCTGTATTCGCTGGTAAAGTTTTTCGTCTAGAACCACATCATTGGCAAATTCACTCAGTAGGGGAGCGATTTCTTGGGCCAGTGATTGCATTTCGTCGTTGGTTTCGGCGCTATTAAGATTAAAAAAAGCCGCACTTACTAGGTTCAACTCTTTTTGTGCGAAGTCGAGGGCTGCAATAGTATTTTCAAAATCCGCAATTTCTGAGGAGTCTCTAATCGAGGCAATTCGATCCTTAGCCACATCAATCCAATGCTTTATTGCTGGTAAAAAGTCAGAATTACTTACTTGGTCGAAAGGAAAGGTTTCGAAAGGAGTATTGAATTTTTGAATAAGTGGATTTGCAGCCATCTTCGGTTGTGTATTGTGTTGAACAAAAAAGCCACTTCGAGATGGAAGTGGCTTATATGGTTTTGATTTTGAAATAATTAATCCTTCAAAACTTCGCGAGAAATCACTAATTTTTGAATTTCGGATGTGCCCTCATAAATTTGGGTAATTTTAGCGTCACGCATCAAGCGCTCCACGTGGTATTCTTTCACATATCCGTATCCGCCGTGAATTTGTACAGCCTCAGTGGTGTGCTTCATGGCAACGGTAGATGCATAAAGTTTCGCCATAGCACTTTCTTTGTCGAAAGGAAGTCCTTGGTCTTTTAGCCAAGCTGAGCGAAGTACCATTAGGCGTGCGGCTTCAATTTCGGTGGCCATATCAGCCAATTTAAAGGCGATTGCTTGGTGGTCCGAAATGGTTTTTCCGAAGGCTTTGCGTTCTTTGGAGTAGCGCAGAGCCAGTTCGTAGGCTCCGGAAGCGATTCCCAAGGCCTGAGCGGCAATACCAATGCGACCTCCAGAGAGGACTTTCATGGCGAATTTGAATCCGAAACCATCTTCACCCAGACGATTTTCTTTAGGGACTTTTACGTCGGTAAACATCAAGCTGTGCGTATCGCTACCGCGGATACCCATTTTCTCCTCTTTTTTACCAACTACAAAACCTTCCATACCGCGCTCAACGATTAGGCAGTTGATTCCGCGATGTGCTTTTTCAACGTCAGTCTGCGCCATTACTAAATAAACACTAGCACTGCTACCGTTGGTAATCCAGTTTTTGGTACCATTTAGCAAGTAATGATCGCCTTTATCGATAGCGGTTGTTTTTTGCGAGGTAGCGTCTGATCCTGCTTCGGGCTCAGATAAACAAAACGCACCGATGATTTCTCCTTTCGCTAAAGGCACCAAATATTTTTGTTTTTGCTCCTCCGTACCAAACTTTTCCAAGCCCCAGCAAACCAAGGAATTGTTAACTGACATCACTACCGAGGCCGAGGCATCGACTTTTGAAAGCTCTTCCATGGCCAAAACGTACGAAATTGTATCCATGCCAGACCCACCGTATTGGGGGTCAACCATCATGCCCATAAACCCTAATTCACCCATCATTTTGACTTGCTCTGCAGGGAATTTTTCGTGTGTATCGCGTTCAATAACACCAGGTAATAATTCGTTTTGAGCAAAGTCTCTTGCTGCTTTTTGAATCATCAAATGTTCTTCGGTAAGTTCAAACTTCATAGTCTATAATTTCTGTTGAGGTTGTATTAACAATTGGTTTGCAAATTAAGTTTACACGGCTCAATTACCGAAAATTCTATCCTAAAAAAAATCGAGTTTCTTTGGAAAATGTCGTTATGTGACTTTCGTCAATAAATAAGCCTGAAAAATATCGTTCCTTTGTACAGCAAAAGTTGAAGAACGGATTGCACAATTTAATGTTTAAACCAACCAAATAGTTATTGCTATGAAAGTAGAACAAATTTATACCGGATGCATCGCACACGCTGCATACTATATTGAGAACAAAGGAGAGGCTGCTGTTTTTGATCCACTTCGTGAAGTTCAACCGTACATCGATCGCGCGGAAAACGATGGAGCAAAGATGAAATACGTTTTTGAAACGCATTTCCACGCAGATTTTGTGTCGGGTCACCTAGACTTGGCAAAGAAAACAGGAGCGGATATCGTTTATGGACCAACGGCTAAGCCCGGTTTTGAGGCGGTAATCGCGGAAGACAATCAAGAATTTAAAGTTGGTGATTACACAATTCGAGTAATACACACTCCCGGACATACGATGGAGTCAACGACCTATCTTCTCATTGACGAAAATGGAAAAGAGCACGGTATTATTACCGGTGATACTTTGTTTATTGGCGACGTAGGTCGGCCAGACTTGGCACAACACGTTATTGCCGATCTTACCGAGGAGAAACTCGCCTCTCATTTGTTTGATTCATTGCGAAATAAAATCATGCCTTTGAGCGATGATTTAATCGTTTACCCCAATCACGGTGCCGGAAGCGCCTGCGGGAAAATGATGAGTAAAGAAACCACCGATACTTTGGGTAACCAAAAGAAAACCAACTACGCTTTGCGTGCTGATATGACTCGTGAAGAATTTGTTAAGGAATTGTTAACAGGTTTGACGGCGCCTCCGGGATACTTCCCTAAAAATGTACTTATGAACATTCAGGGGTATGATAGTTTGGATGAAGTTATGGATAGAGGACAGCAGCCATTGAGTCCAGAGGCATTTGAAGCAGCAGCCAATGAGACCCGTGCTTTAATGCTCGATACTCGTCCGGCCGAGCAATTTGCTCAAGGATTTGTTCCCAATAGTATCAACATTGGTTTGGATTCCAACTTCGCTATGTGGGTTGGTGAGATGATCCCCGATATCAAACAACAAATCTTGTTGATTACCGAACCTGGAAAAGAAGAAGAGTCCATCATTCGTTTGGCGCGTGTGGGCTACGATCACGCCATTGGATACTTAGAAGGTGGTTTTGAAGCCTGGAAAAAGTCAGGTAAAGAGACCGACAGCATTAAACGCCTTAGTGTCGACGAATTTGCTGAAGTATTAAAGTCGGGAGATGTTAAAGTCTTCGACGTCCGCAAGAAAAGCGAGCACGATAGTCACCACGTTCTTTCTGCCGAAAATACACCATTGAATCAGATCAATGATCATTTAGCGAGCTTTCCTAAAGATTCGCGTTTTGTTCTTCATTGCGCCGGTGGTTATCGCAGTATGATTGCAGCTTCCATCCTGAAAGCTCGTGGCTTTGAACACGTGGTAGATGTTATTGGAGGATTTGGGGAAATTGAAAAAAGTGGTAAGGTTGAGGTTTCAGAATACGTTTGCCCAACCACGCTTTTGTAACCAAAAGTTCATACGCTTGATATAAATAAAAAGCCACTCGTAAAGGGTGGCTTTTTTTATGCTAAGCTAAAAATAAAAATCCCCTGAAGATTAACTCCAGGGGATTTTTGTGATATACTAAGAAAACTTATTCCTTGGTGAATTGGACATTAAGTGCGAGTTTAACCGTATCGCCAACGACCACGCCGCCAGCTTCGGTTACCATATCCCACTGTAATCCAAATTCTTTGCGATTGATGCTACCGGTTATTTCAAAACCAGCTTTGGTTTGTCCGTAGCCATCGACCATTTGGCCACCAAATTCAGCTTTTAGACTTACTTTCTTGCTAACGTCACGGATGCTTAAATCACCGGTAAGTTCGTAGGTGTCTTCACCGGTCTTTTTCATGACGCCATTGGCAAAAGTCAATTTCGGGAATTTTTCTGCATTGAAAAAGTCGTCAGATTTTAAATGTGCATCGCGATCGGCTACATTGGTGTCGATGCTATCTATATCGGCGCTAAAACTCGCCTTTGCTCCGTCGAAATTTTCGTCGGAAACTTCCAAATTACCCTCGAAACTGCGGAAATGTCCTGTTACGGTGGAAATTACAAGGTGTTTTACTTTAAAGGTAACTTCACTGTGGGTTGGGTCGATAGACCATTTTACTGTTGACATAATACTTGTTTTTGTTTGTAATAGTGATGAACAGTAAGTCAACGGTCTATCCCCGGATTTGTTGATTAAGCTGGCTTAAGAAAGCAAGCGAGGTCAAGCTCTTTTACCGAATGATTACTTTTTTCTCACGGAGTCCATCAGAATTATAGACACGCAAAACGTACATTCCTCCACGAAGTGATACAGTATTGATGCTATGGGTGTCTCTAGGGGATAGATTGCCCGTATGAACAATTTTACCGTTTAAGTCGAAGAGTTCAACCACTGCAGTTTGTTCGAGGATATCCGCTTTGATCCAAATTTCCCCGGGACGTTGACTCACAATAAAAGCCAAGGCGGGTTTTGCTTGGTCAACGCTCACCATATACGATGTATTGAGCGGTTGTTCGGGTGTGAGGTTTAGTGCGTGATCTTTAAGCGTAAACGATTTTCCGTCGGCGGCAACGTCAAGACGAGCCCAGCCAAAATGGGTGCTATCGTTGATGCGGATACGTAAACCCACAAATTGATCTTGCGCACCACCATTCCAATAATCATTATAATCGAATTGACCATTTCTGGCAAAGCTCATATTCCCTTCTTGAAGAGGGTTGAGCCAGTCGAGATTGTTGTCAATATCGGTATTGAGGTCAATTTTAAACGCGTAGGCGTAGTTTAATGGAGTATCACCAGCCACGCGATTTCCGGTACTATTCAAGGGTAAAATAGAAATTTCGTCGAAAGTGGCAATGCCAATTTGAAAGCCAAAACGCGTGCGAAAAGCAAAGTCGTTGATGCTGTCTTTATTCAGGTCGATCGGCAGTAGCGTATCGGTATCAATGGTAAGACCTTGGGGACCAAAATCATGATAGAGTACTTGTGCTTGGGTAGAGAATCCGGCAGTTACACCGGCAGCGATGCTAAGATAACGACGAAGTTTGGCGGATGTGTTTTTTTCCATAGTGTAGTAAGGATATTCAAAGCTAGAATGCAAATGTACAACGAAGTGTTCGACTATTTTGAGGCTAATTCTATTCTGAATCGCCGGGCCAGGGATGGAAACGGATACCCCGCAGGCCATACGCGATGTGGAGGCACACTAGGTGATTTTTGGCCGAGGAGTAGCAGTGGACAGCCCGGCGCTGCCTATACGATCGGTGGTATTATACTATAAGGTATTGAAAGGCAGCGGGCCCCATAAAACTAATGATGCTTAAGTTTAGGATCGATCAGCTCAAGGAGTTTGGGATTAAATGCTTGG
>REDE01000100.1 GCA_007693635.1 Flavobacteriales bacterium
GAGATGGTCGAGTGCAAGATGGAGGTCTTCACTTTGGTTGTTAAAGACAGCGAGGATTTGTCCATTTAGGGAAGTTAAACTTACATGGCTATCCGCCGGCAGGTTGGAAACAATACAGCTGCCAACAGCAGGATTAGGGTATATGTCAAAATCGCTTTGAGCACCCAAAGAAGTTAGGCTCAAAACCGGTGAGCTCTTTTGCCATTCCAGTTTGAATATCTCATTAAACTGCGGCTCATAGCGATACTTAACCAAATAGTATTTGGCGTTGGGGTTATTTGAATAAAAAGAATACTGGTGAATTTTATCCAAATCGTTTTGTGTAGAGACGATGCTGCCGTTTTTGTAAATTGTAATTGTAATGATGATACTGTCAAACGTATGGAGGCGCAGGGCCTCAAAAGTACCCAGAGGCGTCGTAACAGTTCCCCATGCGTCAATCGTTGCAGTCCGAAAAGTTGTAATGGCACTTATCAAGGAATCTGCATTCATAATATCGTAGTCGGTAGCTATTTCCGAGCTAGTATTTTGCCAAGTTTGACCATAAAACATAGGAAAAGCCAATTCTCGTTTGCTCGGCGTCAAAGGATAAGGATTTAAATTACCCGTAAAAAAAGGATCGGCATAAAAGCCAAGTATATCGTATGCTGAGTCGTTAACATTTAGGAACATTGTTTCTCCAGAAATTTCGTGAGCAAATGCAGCGTTAGGGAAGAATTGATTTCCAGAATGCCACTGTGCAGGGGTGTAGAAAAATTGTCTTGTAAAATTATCCTGCAAGGAAGCGTAATTCCAAGTTTGGTTAGGTCCTGGAGGCGTATGCGATATATTAACCACATTAGCAGAACCAATCAAAACCGATTCTGAGGGCGCCAAAAAACCCCAGCGATCAATGCTGATTTGAGCTTTTAGGTTAACAACTTGTGCAATCAAGAGTGTTGCAGTGAAAATATTTCTAAACATGCGCTTGGTATTTATTAATGATGATGAATGATGATTGAATGATGATGAATGATGAATAATTATTGCGTGCTTAACATTTTGGCATAATTGAACATAAAAATCATACGTGAAAAAATAGAGGAAGTGTATTGTATTTAAAAAGCGTGGAAAACCGGAGAAGCTCGTGGAGGGTGTGTTAGATTGTAAGCTTGTATAACTTACACATCAATATAAACTTGCAGGAGAGGGAGATGGGTTAATACGCAAAAAATCAATCAATTATAGTGAAAAAGTGGCGGTCCGGACGGGACTCGAACCCGCGACCCCATGCGTGACAGGCATGTATTCTAACCAACTGAACTACCGGACCAACTATAAAATCCCTTTAAGGGGCTGCAAACATACTATGATTTTTGGTTTGGTAAAACATATTTTTTTGACGTCTACCGAATTTTTTGACGTTTGACCAAAAGTTTCTGCAAGACCTTGCGATAATCCGTTTGAATATCAGCCTCTACTGCGTCAATACCGAGTTTAAGTGTCTGGGAAAAAAATTCGTTTCGAAAGCGGTTTGATGCGTTTAGGTAGGCATTTTTCACCTCTTCCGGACTAAGTTTAATCTCCCCCTCGCCTTCTAATCCGATCATCCGATAAGGTTCGGTTCCGAATTCAAATGACCATTCAGTATTGTGATCGGCAATTTGGTAGAGCAGTACTTCGTGACGATTGTAAGTTAAATGTTGAAGGGCATCGATAAGTGCTTTTTCTTGTTCGGCATTTTCACAGAAGAAATCGCTAAACACAATGATCAATGATCTGCGAGCCTGCGTCTCCGCTATGCGATGGAGCGTTTGGGGCAGATTTGCTGCTGGTCTATCCTGATCCGTCATCATCAACCAAGATTCCATTTCCTTCATCAGAAAGCGGTGATGGCGCTGTGTGCTTGCCATTTGACTTTCGAAATGGGTATTTTCATCAAACAATGTCAGAGCAATGGCGTCGCGTTGGCGGCGCATCAACTGCATGAGCATCGCAGCGGAGAGGATGCTGAATTGCAGTTTATTGGGGTTTCGAGGATTGACTTCCGAGCGCCAAGGGTAAAGCATCGACCCGCTGGTATCGATGAGAATACGGCATTTAAGATTGGTTTCTTCCTCGTATTTCTTTGTGTATAAACGGTCTGTTTTGGCGTATAATTTCCAGTCGATATGTCTGGTCGACTCACCGGGATTGAAAATTTTATGCTCGGAGAACTCCACCGAGAATCCGTGAAAGGGGCTTTTATGCAGCCCCGTAACAAAGCCTTCCATCATTTGGCGAGAAAGCCATTCCAGACTCCCGAATTCGTATTCTTGAGGTAGTTCAAACTGCATAGTTGTAAAATAAAAAAGGCGTTACATTTCTGTAACGCCAAATATAGAGCAAATAAGCTGCAATTAAAGCAAGCTATTGAGTTTTTCGCTTAGAGCAGGCTTTGGTACGACCCCAACTTGCTTGTCCACAACCTCACCGTTCTTAAAGAACAACAAAGTTGGAATATTGCGGATGCCGAAACGGGCAGCAATTTCGTTGTTAGCGTCGACGTCGACTTTGCCAACAATTGCTTTACCGTCGTAATCATTGGCCAATTCGTCAACGATTGGACCAACCATACGACAAGGTCCGCACCATGCAGCCCAGAAATCAACCAAAACGGGTTTGTCGCTCTTCATTACGAGCTCATCGAAATTCGAATCATTAAGTTCTAATGCCATATCAAGCAGAATTTTAGGTTTGGGATGTACAAAAAAACAAGACGTCCCTATTGTTTGTTTTAGCGGGTGCAAAGTACGTATAATTTTTGAAAGTATTGCGCTTGTCACCCGTACTTTTGCAATTCATAACAAGATTGCCTATGCTATCGTTCACCATGCCCAATGGAATTAGGGTCATTCACATTCCTTCAAAGAGTCTAGTTGCCCATTGCGCATTGTATATAAAGGCCGGTTCACGAGATGAATTAGAATCTGAGCAGGGCATGGCGCACTTTGTCGAACACATGCTATTTAAAGGCACTAAAAATCGCAAACCCTATCATATACTCTCCCGATTGGATAGCGTGGGTGGTGAAATTAATGCGTTCACCTCCAAAGAGGAGACCTGCATATACGCTTCGTTTTTAGCTCCTTATTACGGCAGAGCCATCAATCTCATCTTTGACATTGCTTTTTGCTCCACATTTCCAGAGAAGGAGTTAGAACGCGAAAAAGCGGTGATTTTGGAGGAGATTGAATCGTATAAGGACAGTCCTTCCGAACAGATTTTTGATGATTTTGAAGATTTGATATTTGCTGGTCATCCCATAGGAAGAAATATTCTCGGTACACCAAAGAGTTTGGAAAACTTCAAACGCGAGCACATCATTGATTTTACCCAACGCACCTACTTACCTCAAGAAATGGTGTTCATCAGTACGGGACCAATTAAAGAGTCGAACTTCAGAAAGCTGGTAGAAAAAAATGTTCCTACAGGCAATGTAGAATTGAATAACAACAAACGAAAAACACCCACGAGTTATTCACCTGGCAAACTTATTCTGCAGCAACAAACGCATCAAACACATATGATTACGGGTAATCGTTCGTACTCAATGACCGATGAAAACAATTTAGGATTTTCACTTTTAAACAACCTATTGGGCGGCCCTGGACTCAACAACCGACTGAATCTCAACATTCGTGAAAAGTATGGATTTACCTATCACGTTGAAAGTTTTTATAACGCTTACTCAGATACCGGAATATTCGGGGTGTACCTCGGCACTGATTATAGGCATATAGATAAAAGTATGCGTTTGATCCACAAGGAATTGGGTAAACTTAGGGAACAAAAACTCGGGAGTCTGCAACTTCACCGAGCAAAGAAGCAGTACATAGGGCAAATGCTTCTGCAGCAAGACAATCAACTCAATCATCTACTGGGTTTGGGTAAAGTTATGTTGTATCAGGAAGCTCCTGAAAAATTTAAGGAAATTGAAAAGCGTTTGGATGCTCTCAATGCCAGTGAATTGATGGAAATGGCCAACAACATTTTCGACATTGAGCAAATGAGCACAATTATCTACGCTTCGGAATAGACGCGTTTTTTGAATTACTGAAAAATCATGACTTCACACCAGTTTTCAGGAACAAATTCACTAACAAAGGGGTTAAGGAGCTTATAGATATAATCCGACCTATGTTAAGCACCAGAGATATTGATCGAATCATTGAAATGGCTTGGGAAGACCGCACTCCATTTGAAGCTATTGAGTATCAATTTAAGCTCAGCGAACAAGAAGTCATTGAGCTCATGCGACGCGAAATGAAAGCCTCGAGTTTTCGCATGTGGCGGGCAAGGGTTCAAGGGCGAAAAACCAAACACTCCGCACTTAGACCCTTTAAAGCTGGCAGACACAAATCTAAAAATCAGCGATTTATTTAATCTGTATCGCTCAGATATTGGTAAAAGCTCACTATATTCTCTCGGCGAAAAGCACTTCTATCGTCCATTCTTGAGTTGCGCTTGTCTCCCTCCTACGCCTTCCTCCTTGCTCCCATAACCTAAGCATTCTTCTCGGCGTCCTTTAGTCCCGTATGTGAGACCCTTCCTAAATGCTCATTTTCAAGCCCTACTCTCCGCTCTACGCGAGTTCAATGTCCACGCAATATCAAAACCCTGCGGCACATATGCTTACTGAACACGTATACACCTGCAGTCGGCTAATTGGTCTTTAGGAGCATCTTGAGACTGACCGGAAATCATATTGATCAATTTCGCTGAATTCGGTGAAGTTTCGGTACTGCTCCAGTAAGCGCCCGGACGAATATTGCCTATCTCTTTACGATGCTGAAAAAGAAAGAGTAGTTCTTCCTCTGAAGGCATATACCAATCATTTTTTCCATTACCGGCGTAATTTGCACAAATATTTGCTGCAAATGACCCCGTCGCCGAGGTATCTGCCGCAATCAAAGCCGTATTGGATGCTCCGTCAGTAGAGCTCGTAGCACCTACCATTTGGCTCATAGGTCCCCAAGGAATGAGCTGCGCATTGTCGGAAGATGCCACTTCGATCACTACATCACCCTTCTCCAGAACTACAAATTGTGAGGTGGTAAAACCGATTTCGTTACTGTATATAATATCGCCATCGCAACGAATGTAACCGCGCAAGTAATAGGTCATATTTCGTTGAAGTGAATCGATGCGAAAATTTATTACCGATGACTGAGAAGTGTTAACTTCCCTCCTATCGTTTACAGTTGGTCTGGGAATTGTGCCAATCACCAATCCTCTTTCGCTAATATTATCACCGCTCACGCGCAGTTGAACGCTTACACTATTGTGGGTTACTAAATTAGGTTGGTCTAAAATGAGTTCGCAAGGCTCCTCTTTTGAACTGCATGCAATTAAAAAGAAGAAAGTCATCAGGAAAATTAGATTTTTCACGGAAAAATTAGGTTTGTAGGTTTAAAGTGTACGATGGTTTGTCGGACGCTAAGATACAAAAAAGACCGCCTATGTTGACGGTCTTTTTGTTAAATCAAATGAGAATAGAATTTACTATCGCACGATGCTAATTCGTCTTTGGTAAACTCCATCCGGAGAGGATATGCGTAACACATAAACACCCGATGGCCATTCTGTATGGATAGATTGGCTAAAGATGCCGCTAGGTAAATTGTTGAAAAGGCGAGAATGAATAAGCTTTCCGCTCAAATCAAGCACCTCGACTTTTATATTACCCGCTTGTGACAATTCCATTTCAAACTTAAAGTTTCCATTTGATGGGTTGGGATAGATCATTAATCGGTTTTGACTTTTAAATTTCTCCACCGAAATGTTCTCTGCCCATACCATCTGACAAATGGTATCAATGCCGCAAGATCCGTAAGCCATTAGACAGACTTCAAAGCTATCGGTCTGTGGGAATTGGAAACTCACATTGTTGCCCGTAGCACTGCCCAACCCGGCAAAATCCCAAACCAAAGAGTCGGCATTTACACTGGTGTTGGCAAAATTCACAGTATGACTCAGGGTGCTCCAAGTGAAATTAGCAACAACACTATCAGGCAATAATATTAGGGTTATTGGCGTACGAATATCCGAGCAAGACTCTGAGCCGTAATGTACTCGGCCTTTAAAGGAACGGGGTGAGAGCACAGATGGCCATTGCCCAGCCTTAGCGACACCCGCAAGGATGTTCAAATCAGAGTTGGACCCCAGACTTGAACCAAGTGGATTACCCGAAGTATAAGACAGGCTGCCCGTCACTGGTTGAAGATAGATTCCGTAAGTTTGACCTGCATTCATCGGAATGGGGTTGGTCATAGTAAAGCGAACGAAATTGGCTGCTCCCTGTAGGTTTACATTGGTGACTGTTTCGTGTAGCGTCCAAGAGGCGGGATTTGATTCGTGTCCCTGTAAAGAACCCTGTTTATAGTACACTTCAACATCCGTTAAACCACTGCTAGCTCCTACCAAGGAGAAACCGGAAACGCTTAGGGTGTTAATTATTGCTAAGTCAAACATAACACCCCCATTAGTCGTAAAGGCGTTACCTGTAGCTGTCGATTCCAAAGAATCCTGTAAATTATTATACTCGACATAATACGTGGCCGCGGCGGATGTACTAATGCTTAACTCGTTCCCAGCATGGACGACATTCCCCCCTACGGGCGCATCAAACCAATTAAATATGATATTGGGGAAAGGCATTAAGCGAAGAGTGGCCGAACCCTCTCGCGCGCAAAAAGTATCCTCGATAATTCTTGGTTGGAATGGCAAAATAACCAAGCTGTCAATGGAAAGTGTATCGTTTCCTGTAAACTGATCGTTTGGCAAACTAACACTTGACACCACGTTGATGTAACCGCCCCAATACGCATTGATTACTCCCATGGTTATGGTATCTACCTCCGTTTTTTGAAGATTACCCGTGTAGGTCGTGGTAAGGGTTTGGTTGATATCGCCGGTAATGTCTACCGTAATGGGTAGTGAGGTAATTGGGAAGAAACCGTTATTTCTAATTTCCACTTTAACTTCCATCAAACTATCGCCACAATCAAAATATTCAGGAGACACCAAAGAAACTAGCTCTGCATCGTATTCTAAAGGCAAACAAATATTTAATGGTGCAGTAGTCCAAACACCATAACCGCTTGTAGGACACTTTTCGCGTACAAAGACACAGAAGCACTCTCCCATTGGCATAGCCAAGTTATAGCTCGTGTTGTTGGTCACTACTGAATCCAAGTTACCAAAACCCAAACCAGGTATAAAACCGCAGGTATCCCATTCGATTTGCCACTCGCTCACGTTACCGGAACTCTCCCAGCTGAGGATGGTGCCATTAGGGAATACTGAATCTGCAGAAAAATTAAAAACCCCTGTACACGGTATCGGAGTAAACTCATACGCACCGGGGTCAGGACTTGTGCCGCGTGGTGTGCCTTCAATATCCACAGGCACGTCTGAAAGCACATTCGCCCCCATAGACTTTATTGAACCCACCGACGGACGGAGGAAGTCACTTCCCGTTCCTCCAATGAAAGTGGGATTAAACTCAGTTCCATTATTATCAAAGCCTGCAGTCTGCCAATCTCCAAAAGTATTGAGATTTGCGCCTAAGAAACCAAAAGTTACGTTTGATGCGTTGGGCGAGTAATAGACATTATTATCGATGTCTACGTTTGCAGCAGCGCTGGTCAAGTAGACATAAAACTGAGGCGCCGAGCCACGATTCATGTAGAAAATATTGTTTTTAATCTCCATGTTGTTCTGTGCTCCAGTAATGAATACACTGCGCGTTGCATTACTTCCGCCAAAGTTTGGCTGATCAATCACGACGGTATTGTGGTAGATTTTCCAGAAATCATTAGCAGCGCCCAATAAATAAAGCGAGTATTGAATACCCGAGTGCTCCAGATTGTAGACCAAGTTATTTGCTAAGATATTAGGTTTTGCTGCCGTTCCAGTTGCTCCAGTCATATACACAGGATATGAGGCCGTAGAATTTGCGGTATTGGCATTATAAAAATCGTGCAAGCGGTTATTCTTTACAATAGCACCTCTAATTCCGTTGGCGAAGTAGAGACCATAAAGCGTAGATACCGTAGTGCGCGTAGCTCTACTGATATCGTTGCCAACTATTTCCACGTCTTCCTGTGAACGTAGGTAAAGTCCGTAGAGAAAAAAATCTTCAAAAGTGCTATTGATGATTTTATTACCAACGTTAAAATTTGTGGTTCCCGGACCATTCATGGCAAAGCCGTAATAACCACCAACGTGGGTGTTATTCTCAAAAGTATTAAAACTTCCTGAATTTCCAGGTGTGGTTGCAAAAGTAAGCGATCCACTCATTACAACATTAGAGAATAAAGTAGACGTTGAAGACGTGTTGGTTTCAAAGTGGCAGTTAGAAAATGTGTTGTGATCTGCACCGTTGGTAAGCTGCAAAACCCAGCCGTGAGAAAATCCGGTGGCAAAAATATTTAAGCTGTCAATATGCAAATAGCTTGTTCCGTCCAACACCATTGTTGTGCGGTCGTTGGATCCCGAGGCTGAGTAGGTAAGCGTATTTCCATTGCCGTTAATGGTGATGGTATTGGTTGCTGATACTCCAGAAATAACACCCGCTTCAACTCTTTCAATGTAGGGACCGGTGTTCGCAACTACGTTTACGGTAACCGGACCAGTCACGACACCGCATGTCGTTGAATTGAAGAAATCACTAAAAGATGCGAAGTTTGTCCCGCCGGTTGCTGCAAATTGATTAATCGTATACGAGCCATTTAAGATTGTTCCCTCGGTATTAACAACAGCTACTGAAGAAATACTTGAAGCAGCACCACAAGTCATAATCATTCGATAGAAAGTAGTATCTAATGGGGCAACCGCAATTGTTGTTATGGTATCGTTAGGCATATTTGTCCAAGTAATACCGTTGGGTGAAGACTGCCATTGATAGGTGGCACCGGATCCTAAGGAGGCCCCGACAGCAGAAATACTAGTTGTATTTCCCACGCAGATGGTTTGGCTTGCTGGGGTAGCTACTCCGGCATTGGCGGAAGTACATGGCCCCGTAACGATTGTACCGTTGATGGTTGCTTGAATCTCAGCAACCGTAAGCGCGCGATTATAAATACGGAATTCATCCAAAAGTCCATTATATCCTGTATTTGAACCATATGCTCCAACCTGAAAACCAGAACCACTCATTCCGGTGAAGCTGGTAACCGTTGCAGTGTTGCTAACTACGCCATTTATATATGAAGTCAAAGTTCCGGCGGCAGCATCATATACAAAATGAATGTAATTAGCGGTCATGGTAGCCGCACCAGTAGCGCTAATATCGGGAAGTCCGCCTCCACGCATCATCCAGTTACCTGTACCCGCAGCACCGTTTGTAAAACAGCGCAGAGAATTTGCTCCCGGGTCACCAAAAACATAGAATAATATCGTACTTGCAGGAACACTACTCGTCCAAAAGCCTATTGTAAATGATCCCGATAAATTCGTATTCCAATTCGTATTAATTGCATTTGAAGCTGAAGCTCCGCCAGTGCCAACGAGTGCGGTGCCACTCAAACCAACACCGCCTATGCTGAGCGCTGTTCCAATAATTGTAGCCGGATTATTTCCTACTGGAGAAGTTGCGTCATTAGGGATGCTCGTCCCCGGTTGATCAAAGCGATAATAAAGCAGCTCTGGTAGTGCTTGTTGTGCGTGAAGATTAAATCCGAAAGCAAAAATGACAACCAGATTTATCAAGTAAGTGAACTTGTTGTGCATATCGTAGAAACTTTGTTAAAGTTCTGCAAAGATAATTAGTAAATACAGTCATATTTTTTTTTGCAAAAAAAAATCTCGCCTTAGGATAACCCTAAAGCGAGATTTGGATTTAAGAAAAAGTTGGATTATTTGCTAATGATAACTCTTCGTGTTAAAACACCCTGTGGTGTGTGAAGTCTAAGCATATAGGTTCCAGCTGCAAAACTTTCAAAATGATACTGCTTGTGAAGTGTACCGGAGAATCCTTCTTTGGTTTCTCTCAGTAGAGACTTTCCGGTAAGGTCAAGAATCTCGATGCTAATATTTCCAACTAATTCTTGACTGTAAGAAAGTGTAAACGCTCCGTTGCTTGGGTTGGGGTAAAGTTCGAAGCTTACAAGCAGTGCGTGCTCGTCCACCGAAATGTTCTCCGCCCATACCATCTGACAAATGGTATCAATACCACAAGCGCCGTAAGCGATCAGACAGACTTCAAAGCTGTCGGTCTGCGGGAATTGGAAACTCACACTATCGCCAGTAGCGCTGCCCAATCCAGCAAAATCCCAAACAACAGAGTCGGCATTTACACTTGTGCTTTGGAAAGAGACTGTGTGACTGATGGTTGTCCATGTGAAATCAGCAACCACAGTGTCGGTGTTTAAGACCGGAGTTACCGGTGTACGGATGTCTGAGCAAGACTCTGAGCCGTAATGTACTCGACCTCTAAACGAGCGAGGAGACAAAGAAGAAGCCCATGAACCCGCTTTGGTAATACCAGTAAGAATCTCTAGGTCGGCATTAGATCCTATACTTGAACCTAGTGGATTACCTGATGCGTACATTAAATTACCAGTTACTGGCTGGATATACACACCGTAGGTTTGTCCCGCAGTCATTGGTATTGGATTGGTAAGATTGAAACGCACGAAATTCGCTGAACCTTGAAGATTAACATTAGGCACAGTTTCGTGTAGTATCCAAGAGGCCGGATTAGTTTGATGACCTTGAAGCGACCCTAATCTATAGTATACCTGAACATCGGTGAAACCAGTACTTGCTCCTACTAGAGAAAATCCAGTTACCGAAAGGGTATTGAAGATCACTAAATCGAACATACTTCCACCATTAGAAGTTTGTGTATTCCCTACAGCTGTAGACTCCAAGGAGTCCATCAAATCGTTGAAGGCCACGTAGAATGTTGGAGGAGTTAATGTACTCACGGTAAGTTCATCACCAATATGCACCATATTTCCGCCCACTGGAGCATCAAACCAATTGAACATAACGTTCGGGAATGGCAGTAAGCTAAGCGTTACCGAGTCGGCGCCCGGACAATATTCATTGCTTATTACATTAGGCTGGAATGGGAGAATTGCCAAACTATCTACACTTAAAGTGTCGTTACCGGTAAATTGATCATTAGGTAGACTTACACTAGCTACGACATTGATGTAACCACCCCAATATGAATTGATTGTCCCAACGGTGACCGTATCAACTTCAGTTTCCTGCAAATTACCAGTATAGGTAGTGGTAAATGTTTGGTTGATATCGCCGGTAATGGCCACCGTAATTGGCAGTGAGGTGATAGGAAAGAATCCGTTGTTGCGGATTTCCACTTTCACTTCCATTAAGCTATCGCCGCAATCGAAATACTCAGGAGATACCAAAGAGACAAGTTGAGCATCGTATTCGATAGGCACACAGATTTCAATAGGACCCGTCCATACACCGTAACCACCTGCTGGACATTTTTCGCGTATGAAAACACAGAAGCACTGTCCCATAGGCATTGTCAAAGCATAGTTAGAATTGGTCGTTACGACTGAGTCTAGGTTACCCA
>REDE01000174.1 GCA_007693635.1 Flavobacteriales bacterium
TTTCAAAAAGCACGCCTAAATTTTGTTTCCTCTACGAATTTAAAATCAATGTTTGCGCACGATCGGGCCCCACAGAAACCAGAGAAATGGGGACTTCTACATATTTTTCAATAAATGAAACGTAATCTTTAAGTGCTTGAGGTGCATCATTCCAATCGCTGAGTTTAGTAAGATCACATTTCCAACCAGGTAAAGTTTCAAACTGCGACTCCAAGAAATCGGGGTCTGTCACGTAGGGTAGGTGATCTATTTCTTTGCCATGGTAGGTGTATCCGGTACAAACTTGAATTTGCTCAAAGCTTCCCATTACGTCGGCCTTCATCATCATCAGTTCGGTGACTCCATTGATCTCTACTGCGTACTTAAGTGCGGGTAGATCAAGCCATCCACAACGTCTGGCTCGACCAGTAGTTGAGCCAAATTCATTCCCATCCTTGCGCAGTCGTTCTCCACTTTCATCAAATAATTCAGTTGGGAATGGACCACTTCCTACTCTTGTACAATAAGCTTTGAAAATGCCAATTACCCGTTTGATTTTATTAGGCGCAACCCCCAAACCAGTGCAAGCACCAGCAGCAGTGGTCGTTGATGAGGTTACAAAAGGGTAGCTACCAAAATCAATATCTAGCAGAGATCCTTGGGCACCTTCAGCCAAAATACGTTTTTTTGCCCGCATTTGTGTATGCAGATAATGCTCACTATCAACCAGCTGCAGCTTTCTAAAACGCTCCACTGCATCCATCCACACGCGCTCTAATTCTGGCAATTCACTGCTATCAAATCCGTAATTATCAAGAAGTTGCAAATGTTTGTCAACCAGCTGTCTGTACTTCTCTTCGAAATACGGCTGCTCGATATCGCCCACACGAATACCGTTTCTTCCGGTTTTGTCCATGTATGTTGGACCTATACCTTTTAATGTGCTACCAATCTTCAACTTCCCTTTTGCCAATTCCGATGCGGCATCCAGCAAACGATGTGACGGCAATATCAAGTGAGCTTTTCTTGAAATCATTAATCGATCAGGGGCTGAGGCATCTATGGCGGTCAAGGCATCGATTTCTTTCATGAAAATAACCGGGTCTACAACCACTCCATTACCGACTAAATTCACGGCATTGGTATGGAATATTCCTGAGGGAATAGTGTGCAAAACATGCTTTAAGCCTTCAAACTCCAAAGTGTGACCCGCATTTGGCCCACCTTGAAAGCGAGCGATAATATCGTAGTCACGAGTAAGTACATCTACAATTTTTCCTTTTCCTTCGTCTCCCCATTGGAGACCTAACAGTACATCAATGTTCATTATGATAATTCTTCTTTAGTTGGTTTGTTTTTCTTGGGATGGCGGTTTGCATAAAAATACAGGGAATGTGATTCTACTTCTACACCAAATACTTCTTCAATAGTATCGCGTATTTGCTGGATACGCGGATCGCAAAACTCTATAATTTCGTTTGTATCCAAACAAATTATGTGGTCATGCTGCCTACTAAAAAAAGATTTTTCGTAAAAAGCCTGCGTCTGTCCAAACTGATGTTTACGCAAGAGATTACTATCGAGCAAAAGCTCAATCGTATTATATAAGGTAGCTCTACTTACACGATATTTTTTGTTTTTCATCGCAACGTAGAGCGACTCTACGTCAAAATGCTCTTCGTTTTCATAGATTTCCTGTAAAATAGCAAAGCGTTCTGGCGTTTTTCTATGACCTCTATCCTCGAGGTATTTGGTGAAAACGAGCTTTACCTTCTCAAAATCATTGTTTTCCATGTCTAAAAATAAAGACCTCAAATATACATTGCAGACATTGATGTAGCGAAAGCATTTTTTTTGACTTGCAGTTTGACGGAATACGTCGGCTTTTCTACCTTGCAACTCAAAATTAATGTATATGTTGTACCAATCAAAAATCACCGGAGTAGGGCATTACGTGCCCGATAATGTTGTTACTAATGACGATTTATCGAAGTTGATCGACACCAATGACGAATGGATAACCGAACGCACCGGAATCAAAGAACGCAGATTTGCCAATATAGCAAAAGGAGAAACCACCTCATACATGGGGACAAAAGCTGCGGAATTGGCTATTGAAAGAGCTGGTATTGATAAGAACGATATTGATTTTATCATTTTCGCAACTCTGAGCCCAGATTTTTATTTCCCTGGTCCTGGAGTATTGGTGCAAAAACAACTTGGAATTAAGGAGGTGGGCGCTTTGGATGTGCGAAACCAATGCTCAGGATTCGTCTACGGATTATCGGTTGCTGACCAATTTATTAAAACCGGTATGTACAAGAATATTCTATTAATCGGATCTGAACTTCACAGTGGCGGACTAGATATGACCACGCGAGGTAGGGGCGTTTCGGTTATTTTTGGCGATGGAGCTGGAGCGGTTGTTGTTTCTCGTGCATCAGAAAATGAAAAAGGCATTTTATCTACACACATGCACAGTGAAGGGCAGTACGCCGAGGAATTGGCACTGATTGGCCCAAGTACTTCTCACTGGGTACCCCAAATTATTCAAGAAAATGACCCCGAAAACATCTCATATTACCCATATATGAATGGCAACTTTGTCTTTAAACACGCCGTCGTACGTTTTTCTGAAGTAATCATCGAGGCATTGCAGACGAACAATAAAGCTGTTCAAGACATAGACCTTCTTATTCCCCACCAGGCAAATTTGCGAATTAGTCAATTTATTCAAAAGAAGATGGGAATGCGCGATGACCAGGTTTTTAATAACATTATGAAATACGGAAATACTACCGCAGCTTCAATTCCCATTGCTATGAGTGAAGCTTGGGAGCAAGGTCGACTCAATTCGGGAGACTTGGTATGCTTAGCTGCATTTGGTAGCGGATTTACCTGGGCTTCGGCTTTATTGCATTGGTAGGTAGGATGGCATTATTGTTGAACACAAAATAACGTAGTTCTGAAAGAATTTTAAATCTAGCAGGGTGTCGTATCGGGAATAAGATGTAAAACCTTTACAGACTCAAAAACGTATTTGGATTTATACTAACTCAAAAATATAAACGCATGAAAAAGTTAATCATTTTAGCACTGAGTCTGTCTACATTATCTAGTTGTGTAATCATCCGTCAGGGTGAAGTAGGTGTAAAGAGAAAGTTAGGTAAGGTAGATTACAAAACCGTTGACCAAGGACCGAAGTTTTTCAATCCCTTTTTAACGACCATTTTCAAGTTGCCGGTAAATACCATTAATATGGAAGTTCAGGCTCCTTTGCCTAGTAGGGAGGGTTTAACGATTTCGTCAGACGTTTCAATACTCTACCGAATAGATCGCAATGAAGCCCCAAGAATTTTTGACGAAATTGGTTTGAACTACGAGCGTACGGTCATATTGCCAGTTTTCCGATCAGCGGTTGCCGACATTAGCGCGCAATTTTACGCCAAAGACATGCACTCTGGAGAGCGCACAGCCATTGAGGAAAAAATCAGAGAGCGAATGATGAGTGTACTGGCACCTAGAGGATTCATCATTGACAATGTATTGCTGAAAACCATTATTTTACCAGCAGATCTTGGTCGTGCAATTGAAGAAAAATTGCGTGCCGAACAAGACGCCCAGCGCATGGAGTTCACTAAGCAACGCGAGGTTTTAGAGGCCGAGCGCTTATTAATTCAAGCCGAGGGTGAACAAAAGGCCAAAATAGCCCGCGCGGAAGGTAGTCGTAGAGTCGTTGAAATTGCCGCTGAAGGTGATGCAACTGCCATCCTAACCCGCGCAAGAGCACAAGCTGAAGCCAACGATCTACTTACGCGAAGTTTAACACCTAATGTCTTGAGAAATAACCAAATTGAAGCATTTAGAGAGTTGGGTTTATCACCTTCGAGTAAAGTAATTATCACCGATGGAAAAACCCCTTTATTGGGAATACCCACCAACTAATTCAAGCAATCGTAATTATCTTAGCCTTTCTCTAACGAGAGAGGCTATTTTTCTTAATCCAAATCCAAATTCATGAAATTTCACCGACAAACATTAGAAAAACTGAAATTTGATTTTAGAGCAACCGCTTTTTCTGCCGTGTTCATTAGTTTAACTTTTGTGGGCTGCACATCAGCGGTAGATCGTATTTCTGAAGAAAATAAGTCAAACGCAACCAAAGAAACTCTACGAATTGTTCAAGATAAAGATCCCAATTCTGTGCAGTTTTATCGTATTCCCCTCAAAGAAGCTTTTGAGATGGCCAGAAAAGAAAACAAACTGGTATTTGTGGATTTTTACGCAGACTGGTGTCAGCCGTGTAAAATGATGGACAAAAATGTATTTACCGTTCCTGAAGTGTTCCAGTTTTTCAACACTACATTTATAAATGTAAAACTAGATGTGGAAGATAAAGCCCATGGTTCACAGGCTGCTGCCGACTACCGAGTAGCCGCTATGCCAACATTTATGGTTATACATCCTGATGAAGGGGTACGCTACAGCATTCGTGGATACCGCGACGCTAAATCTTTAATGATGGAAGTGCAAGACGCCTTATAAGGAATCCACGAAACGTTTGGCCGTAATTGGAGCCATTGCTACGCCCATTCCACCCATACGAACAATATAATGAATATTACCGAGCGTCCCAACTAGGGGCGCTTTTTCATTTTCAGATCCGAAGGCCATAACCCCTGACCAACGATGAGCAATTGAAAAATCTTCATCAACGAGAAAAACTTCCCGCAGAATCTTTTCCAAAGCATTTTGAATAACAGGGGAGACCGATAAGTCGGAGGTCTGCTCACTTTCACGATCAAGATTTCTTCCACCTCCAAGCAAAACAGAACCGTCTTCCAGATGACGTAAGTAGAAATACCCAGCGTCGTAATGAAAATTGCCCGCACGCTTAAAGTGGGGAAGGGGAGAAGTGACCACAATTTGCCCGCGATTGGGATATACATTTAACTCAGGAAGTAAATCCCTAGTAAACGCATTGGTGGCGACTACCACCTCACGAGTTTTAAATGATCCATAACTGCTATCTAAGACAACACCATCGTGTATATTTTCCATTTTACAAATGGAAATTCCGTGCAAAACACCTATACCAGAAGCCTGAAGTAATTTGTGAATTTCTCGAACGAGCTTACCCGAGTGGATATTTGCTTCTAGTTCATTTTCAATAACTTTGTGCCGTTTAGGTAAACCTAATTTCAATTCAGGATCAAGCGTTGCTTTAAATACATTATTGTTTCCAAAAATTTGATTCACCTCCCGCAATCCGTAAAGACACTTCTCGAAAACTTCGGTTTCGCTAGGCATAAACACCTCGTATCCACCGTCAATTTTAAGGCCAATATCTTTAGTTTCAAAGAGTGTTTTAAGTATTTGCAGCCCCTCAAAGCGATCTTTCATTAAGGCAGCGGCATAGTCACTTGAGTGATTAGCCGCATCATCTAAATATTCAGAGACACTCCCAAAGCACAAAAAACCCGCGTTACGCAAAGTTGCGCCGCGGGGTAAAGGGTCTTTATCTACAACTAACACCTTAGCTAAAGGAAAACGCTGTTTATAGAAATATGCCGTCAAACAACCGGTAATGCCTCCACCAACGACAAGAAGGTCAAGGTCTCGAAACCAAATATCGTACTCCCAAAAGGAATAACTAGGCGAATGTGGGGTATTTTTTTGTGAAAACTCCATAGGCTCCAAATAAAACAACAGCGTATAAGGCTGTAAAGGTGAATTGATTAAGAGCGAATGGGAGTCCAGCTACGTAAGAAGCAATAAGTCCAGAAATGTTTTGCGGATACATCGGGTTTCCTAACCATGCTCCAAAATTAGACAGAAGGAAAAAAGCAACAACTGATACGATTGAGGCACCAGCAATGCGACCGTAGGTATAATTAGTCTTAACCCAACGACCAGCAAAAATGCTGATAGCAAAGCCCAAATACATGTAGATAAACCCTGGGGTCAGAAGCTGAAAACCTTCGTAGTAAGAGGCGTATACAATGTTATTCAACACCATATCACTTATGAATAGACTCGCAAATAATACAAGCATACTCAAACTTATGCGTTGCAATGCAAAGCCTCCGAATATGGCAACCGCTCCAATTGCCGTGGCATTTGGGGGATGAGGAAGGAAACGAGAGAATACACCAAGGGCGATTAGGCTAATAATCAATGTAGTGTGCTTATTCGATTGCGTCATGATTTAAAATATCAACTTTATTAAGCGACAAAAATACACCTGTCCATGCGAGTTTACCTAATATGCGTGTATTTTTTTCCACATTTAATGGTTTAATTAATTCTCACTGGGAACATAAACGTGGAATGTCCCATCACTGTAGGTCGTAATTACCGATGTTATATGTTTTTTAGAAACACTCGGAGTAGATACCTTCGGTGATGAATCGCTTTCAACCGGTTGATTTTCAATTAGAGGATAGGAGGCAGGCGCGCTTTCTATCTTAGGTTGCACATTCAACACTGATCTTTTTTTTCCAGATATCAATTCATCGGCAGTGACATCAAAATGCTTAATCAATTGCTCAATTAAATGTAAACTAGGTTTGTTCCTCCCATTGTATAAATGCGTTAAGGTAGCGGGACTAATCTCTAGTATATCAGCAAACGCCCCATTTGCCAATCCTGATTTCTTTTGAATGTCTCGAATGACTTGTATGATGTCGTGCATTTTTTATTTACAAAAGTAAAGAACAAATCTTCAACTACTCTAAACATTTGTAAAGGTTGCAACACACTTTAAATGTGATTTTAACGAGTATTTTGATTCTTATCCTGAGCATTATTTACAAATGTAAATATTGTGATTTAGTGCATTTTTGTTGTGTTTATCTTGAATGTTGTCCAGATATACTCCGAGAGACTCTCAATTCGTTTTGTGCTTGGATTCAATATTTGAGAATTGAATTATCTACTTTTTAGGCGTCGGCCCATCTGTAAGCAGTTTTAGCCAAAAAATCAAGTTGTTAGAAGTCGATATTTTAAACCCCTAAAGTTTCAAAAACAACAGCAATTTCAGCATTGTTAAATTAAAGCTTTACGTTATATTTGCACCCGCTTAGGGCGATTAGCTCAGTTGGTTCAGAGCATTACCTTGACAGGGTAGGGGTCACTGGTTCGAATCCAGTATCGCTCACATACCGCTTTCTTTAATAGGAAGCGGTTTTTTATTTTTTAGAGATTCAATTAGGAGGGATTTGGATCTCCCTAGAGGTAAAAAAAAACCATCTCTATTCGAGATGGTTTTTACTGTGATCACTCAAGCTATTTATTGACTTTTTCCAAATCATTTATTACTTCTAGTTTCTTCGCTATAAGATCGATTTGTTCTTCGCGGTGCCGCTGAGTCTTCCGTACTTCTTTGAAGAAAGGATTTGATGCGTCTCCGGTAATTCTCAGAATATTCTCGTTAAGCTGAGCCAGTTCGCGTTTGGCCTCATCCATTTTTTGGCGCAAAAATGCCCGCTCTTTTTTTAGGGCTACTTCTGCTGGACCGCTTTGTAATCCTGCCTCTAATTTGGCGCGATAACGAATGATTGCAGATTCCTGTTTATCCATATCAATAGCGGCAAAGGCTTCATCAACTTTTTTATTCCAAGTGAATTCAACCTCGCGATTTGCGGCAGGAACCGGACCAATATCTCTCCATTTTTGCAGCAACTCCATCAATTGTTCTTTGGTGGGCGTCTCTATATGCTTTAGTTGCTCCAACAAAGCTTTTTTAGCTTCCAAGTGATTAATAAACTCTTTATCACGACTATCATAATGCTCTTTCATCCGAGCGAAGAAGTGGTCACAAGCAGCGCGAAACTCCTCCCAAATGGTCTTACTATCCTTTCTGGAAACGGGGCCACTCTCTTTCCATTTGCGCTGAAGTTTTTTGAGCGCATCTGAGGTTTCCTTCCAGTTGGTAGAGTCTTTCAAACTGTTCGCCTTATCGACCAAGGCTTTTTTAATCTGTAAATTTTCGTGGTGTTCGTTCTTTAGGTTTTTATAAAATTCATTTTTCGCACGATGAATGTTGCGATTGATTGCACGGAAACGCTCCCAGGCAATATCATTTTCCGGCAATCGAGCGTAACCAATCGATTTGTAAGCTGCTGCAGCCTCTTCTAAGGCGGCTAATGTTTTTTGCCACTGGTTATGAGTTGTGATTTTCTCTATCTGAATAGACTCTAACTGTTCGCAAAGGTGCATTTTCTGTACAACGCGATTTTTCTCTTCTTCCAATCGCTGTGCCTCATACTCGTCACGTTTGTCGTGCAAACGCTTAGTAATGGCACTAAATCGATCCCACATTTGTTCCCGATCAGCGTGCGAGACTGGTCCCGTTTCTTTCCAATCGCGATGTAGGTTTTGCAGTTGACGCATAGCATCGACAATATCGTCGCTTTCTACTAAAGCTTCGGCCTTTCGTATAATAACTTCCTTTGCCTCGGCATTCTTTTTAAAATCCAGATCTCGAAGCTCTCGATTGATTTGTACATAATCATAAAAAGCTTCCACATAAAAGTGATAGTTGCGGTACAGTTCGTTCATTTCTGACTTGGGAACTGGTCCGGTATTCCTCCAAGCCTCTTGAAGGGCTCGAAATGCGGGGAAGGTTTCTTCAAGACTCTCTTCACGTTGAGCGAGCATCTTTATTTCCTCGATAATATCGATTTTTCTTTGCAGATTAGCTTCCTGATCTTTCTTTATGGCTTCTTGTGTATTTTTTCTTTTCTCGCGATAACTGCGATAAATAAGTTTAAATTCATCGCGAAGAGGTTGGTTCCACTCAAAATCTATTTCATTTCCGCCTTGGGCTATAAAAGCCTCTTTTTTCTCAGCTAGTTCAGCATTTAACTCGTCGTTAATACGCGAACGTAAATAGTCCATATCAGCTTTGATGCGAAGTATGGCATCTTGAGAAAGCAACTCGCGTGCTGCTTGTACCATGTCCTTAATTTCCAACGAACCGTATTTTTCTTCTACTGATGGTTGTTGAATCGGTTGTTCGAGTTGTGAATGATCTTCGCTCATAATGTTGTTTTTTGCCAAATAGTCCAGGAAAGCTCTGCTTGCTCAGTAAGCATTGGCAGACCGTTAATAATGGTGCATCCCATTTGTTTACCACGCTGCAAAAATACAGTCTCTGCAGGATTATACACCAAATCGTAAAGGATTTGTGGGAAATGTATTTTTGAATAATCTATTGATGGGTATTCATCCACACGGGGGAAGGTCCCTATTGGGGTAGTGTTTACAATTAAATCTGCGCGATGGAGCAATTGATTAACCTGATTATAGTCTATTTCGTCCTCATTTTTGGGATTTCTCGACACAAGTATGCATTGAACATTTTGTTTCTGTAGTGCAAACTTAACGGCTTTAGAAGCGCCACCGGTTCCTAATATAACCGCTATTTTGACAGCATCTAAATGCTTTTCAAGTGGTTTTATAAATCCTGGAGCGTCTGTGTTGTAGCCTTTTGTTCGACCTTCTTTAAAATGAATAACGTTTACGGCTCCTATTTCCTTTGCTTGCTCGTCGATTTCATCTAAATGTTCAATGATTGATTCTTTATACGGAATGGTTACATTCAATCCTCTTAATTCCGTGTGCTCTTTTAGCAACGATGAAAAATCCTCTATCTTCTCAAGCTCAAAAGTCGAGTATTTTGCATTCTCAATCCGTTCACGAACGAATTTTTCTGAAAAATATCGGGGAGAAAACGAGTGGACTAGGGACTTTCCGATTAATCCGAAAAGCATCTTATTTTTTACTGACAAAGGCGATGGAAATTACAACGATGAAAGTAACACACATGATCAAAACCGAAACCGTCATATGGGGATCTGTGCCAAAAACTGGATTTTCTGTTAGGTTGGCGAAAGTTTTCGGACTTACACTAAGACTTTTGGTAACTACATCTCGTCCATTTTTTTCAATCGTTCCAACTACATGTTGCCAAGGCCATATTTTATTTAGTGAACCAAGCATAAAACCAGTCAGCAGAGCCAATACGGGATCTCGGAAACGCAAATACCCCCAATGTAATACTCGACTCAACGTAAATATGCCTACGATGCAGCCTGCGCCAAAACTGAGTACGGTAGATAGCTCAGCAAAATTCCCGCTCAATAAATCTCTTACGGCGGGAATAATAATGGTGTACATTCCGAGTAAAAGGAGAATAAAACTTCCGGATAGTCCAGGCAATAAAAGCGCACTTATAGCGAGTATACCACTAACAAAGATAAATAAAAGCGAGCTTTGATCTACACTTCTTGGATTCCCCGTAGTAACCCAGAGGGCAAATAATGTTCCTATGAGAATAAAGAGGATGGTTTGCCAATTAAAAATTTTAATGTCACGGGCCACAATGAATGAGGAGGCGGCAATTAGACTAAAGAAAAATGCCCACACGTGAATTGGGTAGTTGTCGATGAAATATGTAATTCCAAAAATACCTATAATTATTCCGAAAACCATCCCAAGGAAAAGTCGAATCAGAAAATCAGCATTGACGTATGAGCAAGCCTCACTCCACTCGCGGTTTTTAAGCTTTTGTATGAGTGTTGTATCAAAGTTGCGAATGGAAGCAATTAATTTTTCGTAAATACCGGTAATGAAAGCAATAGTCCCTCCGGATACTCCCGGAACAACTTCGGCCATGCCCATAGCCATGCCTTTGGTAAAAAGAGCTAGAAAACGATTCATTGGTTTGAAATTGAAATTGGTTTGAATAACCTTCATTTATCGCTGTAGATAAACTTGGAATACGGAATCAGAATACTAAAAATTGAGTTCGTCTCGAATTGAAATAAAGCGCGATGGAAAACTATTAAAGAACACAAGCGTCTCCTCAGGATCTAATTCATAGGCTTTATTGAAAAATTTTATGGACAAATCCATTTCCTCCAAATGGTAAAAAGCAGAACCCAATCGCAAGGGAAGTTCATAATTATCGGGAAACTGCTTATGACCGAGAAGCATAACTTTCAAAGCACGATCATGCTCTAATTGCTCAGTGAGAACATCGGAATACACAAAAAAAGTCTCCAATGGGGCTTCTGGCAAATGAATCATTTCTTCAAAAATCTGACTAGCTTCTTCCAGCAATCCCGCTTGCTTAAATATATAACCGATATAGAGTCTTACCCCCTCTGCTTCAGATACTTTTATCAGTTTTTTGGCGTAATGAACGGCTTCAAGCCACTCCGCATTAGATTCGTATATACTAATGATATTG
>REDE01000130.1 GCA_007693635.1 Flavobacteriales bacterium
TTACCGGAGATTATTTAACCTTAAGTGAAATTAAAGGAGGTTCAAAACCAGTGCTCTACAGATACCGGAAGCTATAATTTTTCTGGTTCTTTATCAAGCTAAAAAGCCGCCCTAAATTTCTTTAGAGCGGCTTTTTGATGAAAGCAAAATAAATAATGAAGTAATTCTATCCTTCAAGGGCGGCGGCACCGCCTACGATTTCGAGAATTTCATTTGTGATGGCTGCTTGACGCGCTTTGTTGTAGTCAAGTTTAAGCAGACGCGATAATTCTTTTGCGTTATCGGTTGCTTTGTGCATCGCAGTCATTCGAGCACCATGCTCTGATGCGTTGGAGTCGAGTACGGCTTTGAAGAGTTGTGTTTTGAGTGATTTTGGAATCAATTCTTCAACGATTTCTTCTTTCCCGGGTTCAAAAATGTAGTCGAGGTTTTCGTTGTTTGAAGCTTCACCGGTGGGTGGTTCAATAGGCAACATTACCTCAGTAAGTACGGCTTGTGAGCCGGCATTTTTGAAGTGATTGTAAACGACTTCTACTTTGTCATACTCGCCGGCAGCGAAGGCATCCATTGCGTGCTGTGCAACTTCAGCTACAGAGCTGAATTGGATGTTAGCAAAGATTTCGCTGTGGTTGGCAATTACGGAAAAGTTCTTTTTTAGAATGTCGTTTCCTTTTTTGCCAATAGCGATTATTTCTACCTCTACTCCTTGTTCAACGTAGGCGTTGGCTATTTTTCTTGTTTGACGAATAACGTTAGCGTTAAAGGCTCCACAGAGTCCACGGTTGGAGGTAAGAGCGATAACCAAGACTTTGGTTAGAGGTCTTTGTTGACCATAAACGCTCTCACTTTGATCCAAAGAGGCATTGAGTCCGCTGAGCAACTCTTGCAGTTTTTCAGCGTATGGACGCATTTGCTGTATCGCATCTTGTGCTTTTTTCAATTTCGCAGCCGATACCATTTTCATTGCAGAGGTTATCTGCATGGTACTTCCTACGGATTGAATGCGATTGCGTAGCTCTTTAAGGTTAGCCATAAAAAAGCAGATTCAGTGATTAGTATTTAGCAGAAAGCTCAGCAGCCACTTTTTCAAGTACACTTGTTTGAGCGTCGGAGTACTGTCCGGCTTTTAGTTGATCCAATACATCGCGGTGTTTGCTGTCGAGGAATTCCAAGAATTCTTTTTCGAACTCACGCACACGATTTACGGGAACTTTATTGAGTAGACCCTTGGTGCCGCAGTAGATAATGGCAATTTGTTTTTCAACGCTTTGTGGGCTGTTGACATTTTGCTTAAGAATTTCTACGTTACGACGACCTTTGTTGATAACCGACATGGTAGCTGCATCGAGGTCAGATCCGAATTTGGCAAAGGCTTCGAGTTCACGGAACTGAGCTTGGTCTAGTTTAAGTGTACCAGCCACCTTCTTCATGGACTTGATCTGTGCTGATCCACCTACGCGAGATACCGAGATACCTACGTTGATAGCCGGTCTTACACCAGAGTTGAACAAGTCAGACTCTAGGAAGATCTGTCCATCGGTAATCGAAATTACGTTGGTAGGGATATAGGCAGATACGTCTCCCGCTTGAGTTTCAATGATGGGTAGTGCAGTAAGTGAACCACCACCTTTCACGACACCTTTCAAGGATTCTGGAAGGTCGTTCATTTGTGCAGCGATGGCGTCGTTATTAATGACTTTTGCAGCACGCTCTAGCAAACGTGAGTGAAGGTAAAATACGTCACCAGGATACGCCTCACGTCCGGGTGGACGGCGAAGAAGTAGGGAAACCTCACGATAAGCAACAGCTTGTTTGGAGAGGTCATCATAAACGATAAGAGCAGGGCGACCGGTATCGCGGAAGTACTCTCCAATCGCTGCACCGGCAAAAGGTGCGTAAAACTGCATAGGAGCCGGGTCGGAAGCGTTAGCTGCTACGATTACGGTGTAATCCATTGCTCCGGCCTCTTCCAAAGTTTTTTGTATTTGTGCAATGGTAGAGCCTTTCTGACCAATACCCACATAGATACAGAATACCGGTTGTCCGGCATCGTAAAATTCTTTTTGGTTGATGATGGTATCGATGGCCACTGATGTTTTACCAGTTTGGCGGTCACCAATAATCAACTCACGCTGTCCACGTCCGATAGGAATCATCGCATCAACGGCTTTAATACCTGTTTGTAGAGGCTCATTAACCGGTTGACGGTAGATAACACCAGGAGCCTTACGCTCGAGTGGCATTTCAAACATTTCGCCTTCAATGGCTCCTTTTCCGTCGATGGGATGTCCGAGTGTATTTACTACACGCCCTACGATACCTTCTCCAACGTTAATTGAAGCAATTCTTCCGGTGCGTTTTACGGTACTACCTTCACGAATTTCGGCAGACGAACCCAGCAATACAATACCTACGTTGTCTTCCTCAAGGTTAAGAACAATACCTTGCAAACCACCTTCAAACTCAACGAGTTCACCAGCTTGTGCGTTAGATAATCCAAATGCGCGGGCGATACCGTCACCTACTTGTAGGATGGTACCAACCTCTTGGAGTTCGGTTTCAGAACGGAAACCAGATAGTTGCTCTCTTAAGATTGCTGAAACTTCAGCGGGTTTAACTTCAGCCATTGCGAATTGCTTTAATTTAAAGTTGTGGTACGTAAAGATTTTTGGAGAATTGTTGTTTCAATCCGGCGATTTTCGCGGCAACACTTCCATTGTATTCCTGGTCTTCCAGGCGAATGATGATACCTCCAAGGATATCGGCGTTTACCTGGTAGTCGATATTGACATCTCCTTTGGCCCAGGTTCTTAGGTGTTCTTCAACGCTTTTAACTTGTTCAGCGCTAAGAGCATGTGCAGTAATTACGCGGGCTTCTTTAATGCCCTTCATCGCACGATATTGATTCATGAAGCTAGAGGCAATCTCCAACAAGATGTCTTCTCGGTTTTTACGAGTGATCAATTGAATGAACATCATTGTCGGCTTTTGAAAGCTCGCTTCAAAGATCATATTAAAAACGGAAATCTTCTTATCCTTTTTTACCACCGGACTCTTGAGGAGTAGGCGTAAATCACGATTTTCATTTCCTATATTTACCAGTGCTTGCATATCGGCAGCAATCTCTTCCACCAAGGATTCGTCTTTGGCGAGGATGAGAAGGGATTTTGCGTAGCGACTGGCTATTTTTACTGACCGCATAAGGCAATCGGTTTAATTTTATTTGATATCTTCGAGCAATTCGTTGATCAAAGCTTCTTGTTGTTTAGCGTCAGAAAGTTCTCTGCGCAAAATCTTTTCAGCCATATCGATGCTCAATGCAGCGACTTGATTTTTAAGTTCGGTCATCGCTGCTTTTTTCTGCAATTCAATTTGCTCACGAGCAGAGGTGATGATTTTTTCGGCTTCGATTTTCGCAGTTTCTTTTGCTGCTTCAATCGTTTTGTCGCGAAGATCACGACCTTCTTTCATCATGGCATCGCGCTCAGCACGTGCCTCAGCAAGAATCTTTTCGTTATCGGCCTGAAGACTTTTCATCTCTTCGCGTGCCTTTTCTGCTGATTTCAGCGCGTTATCAATGCTGTCCTCCCTTTCTTTGATGGTGTTCAAAATGGGTTTCCAAGCAAAGGCTTTTAACAATAAAACTAAAATTCCAAACGCGATGGTTGTCCAGAATATAAGACCAAAACCAGGTGTAACTAAATCCATGGATTATAGGGTATTTTGTTTAAAAAAATGTGGAGCAAACCCAATGTCTGCCCCACATTGAATCAATTATGCACCTACGTTGTTACCTAACAACGCAACTACAATTGCGAAAAGACCGGCACCCTCGATAAGAGCGGCAGCGATAATCATCGCAGTTTGAATTTTACCAGCGGCCTCAGGTTGACGGGCAATACCCTCCATAGCTGATCCACCAATTTTACCGATTCCGAGACCTACGCCAAGCGCGGCGATTCCGGCTCCGATTGCAGCGATACTTCCTACCATTGTTGATTGAATTAAGGAATTAAACAAAAAATTAACTTAGTGGTGTGCGTGCTCTTCAACGGCCTGTCCAATGAACAAGGCTGTTAATAAGGCAAAAATGTACGCCTGTAGAAACGCTACCAATACTTTTATAACAAATATGAAAACCGTTAGCAATACTGCTGCTGGACTTACCCAGATGGTCTCCAATACAAATATCAAGGATATCAAACTTAAAATGACAATGTGTCCCGCCGTCATGTTGGCAAATAAACGAACCATTAACGCGAACGGCTTGGTTAGAATACCTACTATTTCGATAGGGGCTAGTAGCAATCGAACCGGTACGGGTACTCCGGGCATCCAAAGAATGTGCATCCAGTAGTCCTTCTTGCCATTGAAGTTGGTGATCAATAAGGTGAAAATGGCTAGTACCATCGTGAACCCAATGTTTCCGGTGAGGTTAGCGCCTCCAGGTATTACGGGCATTAATCCAAGCATGTTGGCAAGCCATACGAAGAAAAATAAACTCAATAAATAGGGTGTAAAGCGCAAGTAATGTTTTTTTCCAATATTGACCAAGGCAACTTCATCACGAATGTATATGATTAAGGGCTCTACAAATGATGCAATACCTTTTGGTGCCTTCTGACTCCCGTTTTTCTTGTAAAAATTGGCAGCGGGTAAGAAAATGATCAGCATCAAAAATATAGTCACAAACAACGAAGCTACGTTTTTGGTGATTGAAATGTCAAGTGGCTTTGCATTTAACGCATGGTGCTCATCATCAAAATCAATATAAGAACCGTCGGCGTTGGCAAGGCTTGATGCGTAATAGATCTTTTCGTGATATTTCACAAAACGCTGTCCGTTTTTCTCTACAACCTCTTTTCCGGAATCATCATGATGAAACGCAGAAGACATAAAGCTAACTAAACCTTTTTCGGTATAGAGTATAACGGGCAAAGGAACACTTACAGCGTGATTGTTCCAGTCGAAAATATGCCAATCGTGCGCATCAGAAATGTGATGCATGATAACGTCGTTTACATCCTCTTTTTCCTCAATTTCTGGGACTTGAGCAGTTACCTCTTCATGGTCATCGTGAGGAATGGGCATCTGATGAGCAAACAATGGCGTCATCAAAAGGGTTAAGAGAAATGAAAAAATAGGTGTCGTACGCATGGGGTTATCTTATTTTTACCTTACCCTGTAATTTGGGCGCAAATGTACGTCAACCAATTCAACAACAACTCTAATTTTTGAGGATTTTTTTAGATTTTCAAATGCCGCTTTATCAGGCATTTATAATCTTCGAAGCGCCTACAGACCAAAGTATTAGGTTTGCGAAATAGGCAATGAGCAAGGGGAATACCCACATTTGCGACAGACTTTCCGTGCTCTGAACGGCAATTAATGTGCATATCATTACGGAAAACATTTTGAGCATTCCGATAATGAGTATGATGCCTGTGACCCATTCGGGTTGTATTTTTTTCAGTACGGCAATGAGCTGAAAACCCACAATGAGCCACATGGTCAATAAAGCATAAGTGGTTGGGTAAAAAAATGGACTTTCATTCCACGTACTTGGCCAAGTATGTTTATGAACCAATACGAGTATCACGGTTAAGATGACCGTGAGTACGCTGTAAAATACTGTTTTTTTGGCAAGCATTATTAATTGCGCTTTGAAATATCCATGACTTCTTTGATGGCAATATAGAGAGCGATGCCCACACCGATAAGTGAAAATATTACTGTGTAAATGGGTTGGGCTGAACCTTCGTCGAGGTAATTGCCGAACCATGCCATACCACCTATAATGACGGCCATTTGGAAAACCATACCCGTCAGTTGGATATAGGTGTTAGGCGGTTTTTCCACTTTTATTCTCGCTTTTTGCGCTCTGCTTGTCTTTGATCTCGCGAATCACTCCGCCCATTTGACAATTTCCGGTAAATTCGGCGCCGGGCTCGATGGATAATTTCTCGGTTTTAATTTCGCCGTGTACGACGGCAGATTCGGTAAGGGTTAGACTTTCTGTGGCGATGAGGCTGCCTGAGAAATTACCGCTTATGGTAGCTTGCGCACAAAAGACTTCACCTTTTAGTTTGCCTTTTTCTCCGATGACAAATTTACCCTTGATGTCTACCTTCCCAACTATTTCGCCGTCTAAACGAAAGTCTCCGTCGGAGTATATATCCCCTTCGATTTTTGTGCCCTGCAATATTCTGTTGCTGATGGCTGAAGGTACTTGATTGTTTTTTGAAGACTTTATCATTTGGCGGTTGCTGTTTTATTTGTTGGCAAACTTAACTCGGAAGAAAGCTTCGTATTCTTCAACGGCTTCTTCTTTATACATCGTTTGGAAATTGGATTGCGAAATTACAAAATGTTTGTAATTAGGCGGCAGATATTGAGCGATTTCTATTCGGCCGTCTATTTTTTGGAAATAATTAAGAGCTTTTTGGGCATTATTGAATCCGCTAATGATGACCAACTGATAATTGCTACCCATCAAAATGTTTTTACTGGTGAGTCGCTCCTCCGGAAATTCTTGCATATTGAAGTCGGAAATTGAATTGCGAATGCGGTTGAAATCGGCTCCTCTTCGCGGTATAAGTAGAACATACTGAAAGGCTTCGTCGCGATTTGCGCTAAACATCGATTCGGCTCTTTTTAACTCAGGAGTTGCATTGATGGTCATGCCTAAATAGTCTAAAATCTCTTGCGCTTCAATACCCACGGTAGTCCCTTCATATTTTTTGGCAACAATCTCTAAGTGCTCTACGAATCGATCGACCTTTTTTTGACCTCCAATACACAGCGCTCTTAAAAGTTCTAATTTTGGCCTCAGCTCGGTGTCGGCGTAGCGTTCAATGCCTTCTTCACATTTTTTTATGGCTTGAGTGTAACTTCCTTTATTGTAAAGTGCAAATGCTTCGCGGTAGAATGCCTCAGCCTCGGCATCATATTTTTGGTCGATATCGGGATCGAGGGTTCCTTCCAATATTTGGGCAAATGCAGTGTGTCCATACTCTTTATATAGCTGCCCGCAGTAGCGTTCATTCTTTTCCGCCTGCTTGGTTTCTTTGGTGAGTAAACACAAGGTGTATAGTGTACGGGGTTCAAATTCGGCTTTTGGATAACGCTTTAGCAGCTGCTCAAGCATTTTTACGGCCTCGAGTAAATCTTCCAAGACTTCTCTATATACGAGTTCTGCTCCTTGGTGTGCAGCTATTATTCGCTGATGTGAAGCCTCTAGGGAATCAGGGGTTAAGGGTAATCTCAGAATGTAATATGCAGGGTGAAGAGGGTTCTGTGTGCTGTCTTTTTCTTCTTCAGCACCAGCAGTTTCTTCAGCACCGGGCGTAAAGTCACTTACGGAAGTTTTAACCTTCCGACGCCAATTGTCTTCGAGTTTGCGGGTCCCCCAACGATTATTAAATTCACTAAATCCGGTATTTCGCTGGTTGTCGTCATAGAAATTCCATTTTCCGCTTCCTCCTCCGGCGCCTCCTCCAAATCCACCGCCGAGTCCACCACCGCCCATGCCTCCAGCCATCATGGTGCTGCGAGATTCCTCAGCTCGGCGTTCCTCTTCGAGTTTTTTCTCGAGATCGCGGATGATTTTTTGAATTTTTTTATCTCGCTCTTTTTCCGGTAAAGCAGCAAAGGCCTGCAATGAATCCTCTCGTTCAATGGTTTGCAGATGTCTGACCAATTCGCCTAGAGATTCTTTCTTTTTCATAACCTCCTCGTACCTCGGGTGTTCTTTGGGTAGTGATTGAGAGGCGGTATCGTAATAACCGGCCGCAGCCACGTATTCGCGAAATTCAAAATGCAGTTCGCCTTTTCGTAAATGCGATAGGCCAAGTTGTGTTTGGTTGGTGGTATTGCTGCGAATGGATTTTTCTAAATACGTCATCGCTTCGGGAATATGATCTTCTTTGATGGAGATGTCGGCCATGGCAAAGTATATCTGATCGCGGTTGTCGCGGTTTTTGTCGTTGCGAAGCATTTTGTGCAATTCGGCGTAGACGGGTGGACTTTGCTGTAAGTACGGATTGAAATTTCGCACACGGGCCATTTGTGCAGCGAAATAGAATTCGTAAGGAGGCTTCATTTTTACAACCTTTAAGTAGGTTTCGGAAGCTTCATAATCTTTGCCGATGAGCTCGTACAGCTGAGCTTGGATGTAGGTGAGACGGACTTTGCGTTCTTTTTTGAGCTTGAGTTTCTTGGCTTCTTCTATTAATTCAATTGCCCGCTCATAATTTTTCATCTTAATCTCCCGCTCCGCCATGGTCAGTACAACCTCTTTTAGAATGGATTTTTCAACTCGCGGATTGCGGTAGAGTTTGTCAAATTGCTCTTGTGCTCCGGGGAAGTTCCCGACTTGAATATAGGTGCGTGCTGCCCAAAGTCGGGCTTCGTGTACTACATCACCGTTGGGGAATTCTACTATAACGTAATTGAAGGCCTCTAAAGCTGGAAACCAATATCTACGGTAGAAGCGCGCCTTGCCAATCAACAGATAGCTGTCGTCGATGAATTTGTTTTTTTGAACACGACCAAAAACCATTGAGTGTTCCTTGATGGTTTTTACGCCTTTTTCTTCCGCGCGCTCCATATCTGCATCCAATCGGCTTACGTCTGCTTCCGTTGGCCATATGTATATGGGTAGTAAGGTTTGATAGTCGTCCTTGTGCGACCCTTCTAAGCTTTCAACGCCTTTTCGCAAGGCCTCTTTGCCGTTGAAGATTGGATTGTATTTGGAAGATAGCATATGCCAATTGCGACTCAGCCAGGTGTCCTTGGTGCGACTGCATCCCGACACGATGACTTGAGTAGCAAGCAGTAAAAAGAAAAATATCCGGAAATTAATTCTCACAATTTGCATTAAGCATTATCAGCTACTTCTATATAACTACAAAGCAGCAAAAATAGTATAATCTATTCCGCCAATGGCAATTCGATTAATTAAACTTTCCCGATATTTAAATTGGCGCGATAAATTACCAAGTTACGCGAAATCCGAAGTTTTGAAAAAGGCCGCTGAGTAAACTAGGGTAATCGCTGTCGATAGCGTGATAGGTGATGTTGGGCTGTACCTCCCAAAATAGGTGGGTGCTTCCCCAAAAATTATTGGGATTTCGCCCAATTCTAAAGTTAAGGCCTATGGGTATTGAAACAAAACCTGAAACTCCAGTACCGGTTGAATGTTTTTCCACTTCACGGTCAAAATTGTATCGACTTCTACCGGAATAGACCTGATTGTTTATGGTGATTTGCTCGAAAAAATCACTGTAGGTATGGAGTTCATAGCTTCCGGAGAAATGTCCAGACATACCAACGCCTAAGCCTCCGTAAAGACTCCACCTGCTTTGGGTATTGTAGTAGAATAAATATTGTGCTTGCAGTCCTAGCTGTTCACTTCGGTGTGAAATACTGGTGATTTGGCGGTCTACGCTATCCAGATACGCGACATTCGAGCTTGAAATTAATGTGTCTGCGCGTAAGGTGTTTTTATTTTCAAAATTTCCAAAGGAGAAATAACTGGTTCCGATAATTACACCAATACGCAAAACCTGACCGTGCTTACTTTCTCCGGTATTTTTATGAAAACCCAACCAAAAACTTCCTACGGCATCGCTATGCAGCCCGCTTCCTAATCTTCGGTCGAAACCTTGCTGTAGCAATGCAGAGTTTGGTATTCGTCCTAATATTTCAGCTTGGGTAAATGCGTTTTGTTGGAAGCCGCTGTTTTGCACGTTCGTTCCCGCTTCGCGCAAACTGAAACTCTGAGCATGTGCAGAAAGCCCCAGACTTAGTAAAGCTGCAAGTAAAGCAATGTTTCTCAAATTCATGGCAGACACTTTTAAGAGTTAAAAAAAAGTCCTTGTATCACAAATACAAGTACTTTATAACGCGACGTGACAAAAAATATTATTTAGCAGAAAATTCTGATGCAGCTACTCCAGAATTTACTCGAATTGCGGTAGCATCCATTTTGATATCCATGCCGCCGATATTTTGAATCATCCGGTGGGGAATCATGAAGCCCTCGACTTCTCTATAGTCTGCAAAATTGGTAGCTTGCGTCATTTCACCTTGTGGGGTATCCATGGTTTGTTCGCTGCGAATTTTTAGACCCGATTCGGCGTTGTAGTATTCGCTGATGATGGTTCCATCGGGTTTTTTAACCTCAACGATATACACCACCTCACCGTTGATACGATCGGCACCGGAAATGCTGAGTTCGTAACCTGCGGCTGCGTAACTCGCCTCGGGAAAAAATTCGGCCTCAATCATCATACTGGCCAGTTCAGCGCCTTCGATTTCTTGTTTTTGACCTTGCATAACCATTTGACCGCGCTTGCCGTCAAACGACTGACGTTGAATGGTCATTCCCATCATTCCAAGTTCCTGCATAAACATATTCGCTTCCTTGCCGGCCTTTTTCTTAATGACAATATTCAATGTTCCTTGTCCTTGTGGAAGTTCAGCTTTCATTTCCATACTCAAGTCTTTCATTTTTCCAACATTGGCAATTCCTACAGTGTTGAGGTATTTTTCGATAAGGCTTTGGGCCGTTATTCCGGCTGGAATGGCTACTGAAGGACGCTCGGTGGGGTTGCCTTGTTGGTCGAAATAGCGAACTTCTCCAAAGGCCCGAAGGTTGTCACCAACTTCCGAATCTTTTCCAACTACGAATACAAAACCGTTTTCTGGACGCATGTACGTTTTGGCGGCTTGCAATACATCTTCGGGGGTTACATCATTTAGACTTTTTAAATAATTGCTGTAGTAGTCTTTGGGTAAGCCGTAGCGCTCAATGTCTAGTGCAAAGCGGGCTAGTGTTTGCGGACGCTCCAGCGACATACCAAAGGTCCCACTAAGGTAGTTTTTCACATCCTGAAGCGTTTTGGCGTCGACGGGTTCGGTACGCATGCGTTCAATTTCACCTAAGATCTGGGTCACGGCACTGTCGGTTACGTCGTTGCGAACATCGGCGGAGGCGGTAAAACTTCCGATGAGTTTGTCGGTGTTGTAACTAGAATAACTTCCGTATGTGTATGCTTTGTCTTCACGAAGATTTTGGAATAATCGGCCTTGAGAACCACCTCCAAGAATTTGGTTAGCCACACGCATACGAACAACATCTGGATGCCCTGGTTTTAAGTCGATGGTATTGCCGATTACAATTTGCGATTGCACGGAGGCGCTTCTGTTGGAGAAGGCTACGCTGAGAGCTTCTGGCAATGGTGGCGCGGGAAAGCTCATCTGTGGTACATCGCCGCGTTTCCAATTGCGGAAATATTTGCGCGCCCATTTCTTGACGTCTTTGGTACGGACGTTACCAACTACCGCGAGGTAAGAAATATTAGGACGGAAATAGGTTTCGTAGTATGCCTTACAGTCAGCGAGTGTAACATTATCTAGTGTCTCTTCGGTCATAGACTCACCGTAGGGGTGGTCGAGGCCGTACATTACGGCATAGCGCATGCGACGCATGATGGAACCCGGATCGTCTTTTTCGCTTTCTACTCCGGAGCGAGAGTTGAGCATGATGCTCTCGAAATCACTCTCTGGAAATGCGGGATTGATAGCGATATCGGCCATGATTTCCATTAGGGTTTCCGCGTATTTAGACAATCCACTCGCGTTGATGCTGGTGGAGCTGGTGGATACGTTGGCTCCCATGAAGTCGATTTCTTCATCGAGGATTTCCTTTGGACGATTGGTTGTGCCTCGGCGCATCAATTCTCCGGCAATTTCAACATACCCCGCTTTGTCACCCTCAAAGATGGCGTCGCGGTTTACAAGTAGGTTCATCGTAACGCGAGGAAGTTTATTGTCTTCAACAACGATTACTGTCAGTCCATTTTTTAGTTTAAATGTATTGTACTTGCCGAGTTGAATTTCACGTGCCGGACCGGGTTCAGGCATCTGGTTACGGTCGAATTGTGCAGTCATAGTAAGTGTAAGCAGCGCACTAAGAGTTAGAAATATGATTTTTTTCATTGGATATGTTTTTATCTGGCGAAATGCTGTTTAACAAAATTTATCGATTTGAACACGGCTTAACCTTGTTTGGGAAGGTAATACAGCACTACGCGATTGTCTTTGGTGAGATACTTTTGGGCAACTCGTAAGAGGTCTTCTCGAGTAATTGCGCGGTAACGCTCGATTTCGGTATTGATAAGATTGGCGTCACCGTAATATACGTGGTAGTCGGCAAGACGCTCAGCGATACCGGCCATTGAACTATTTTGCGATACAAAGGCATTCTCTAGTTGATTGAGTACACGTTGGTATTCACGCTCGCTGATTAGTTCGTTTCTCACCTTTTCAATTTCGGCATCTACCGCCGCTTCAAGCTCGGCTATGTCTTTGCCCATATTGGCTAAGGCTAAGGTGATAAATAGTCCGCCATCTTCCAAGTTGTACGGGAAGGCAAAAACCTGCAAGCCTAATTGTTGATTGTCGACAACCTCTTTGTACAAACGGCTAGAACGACCGCTAGATAGCAATTGGGTCAACATGCTCAAGGCGTAGGCATCGGCATCTGTTTGGGGAGGCATGCGGTACGCCGTAAAAATACCTGGCAACTGAATGTTGTCAAAAACGGTATCACGCACTTCACCTCCCAAAGGCGGCTCTACAATTGAATTGCGCTTGATTTCAACGCTTCCGCGGGGAATATCGCCGAAATATTGCTGAATGAGTTTTTTGGTTTCCTCGATGTCAATATCACCAGCAATGGAAAGAGTGGCGTTATTGGGCACGTAGAATTTTTTGTAGAAATCGATGAATTCTTTTAAACTAGCGGCGTTGAGATCTTCCATCGTTCCAATGGGCACATTCTGATAAGGGTGCTCGCGGTAAGCTCTGCGAAATATTTCCTCTTGAAAAGATGCGTAGGGTTGATTGTCGATTCGTGAGCGCTTTTCTTCTTTTACAACCTCACGTTGAGTTTCCACCCCCTTGTCGTCAATAATTGCCTGAAGCATTCGATCCGATTCCAACCAAAGTCCTAATTTGAGTTGATTGGAAGGAAGCACCTGGTAATAGTACGTGCGGTCGTGGCTGGTATTGGCGTTTAGCACTCCACCGTTGGCCTGCACGATATTCATATAATCTCCCCGACCGATGTTGGCGGTTCCTTCAAACATCAAGTGCTCGAAAAAGTGGGCGAATCCGGTTCTTCCTGGCTCCTCATCCTTTGCACCTACGTGGTAAAGTACAGAAACGGCCACAATTGGCGTGGATTTGTCTTGGTGTAGAATTACGTGTAAGCCATTATTTAGGGTGTACTCCGTAAATTCAATTTTGGTGTTTTGTGCATGTACTGTCATAGCCATTCCTACGGATACAAGCAGCATCCCGATTTTCTTCATATTAGTGATTTATTTGGATTCATGGTCTTTAATTTCTGCAAGTCAATTTCTTGTAAGTAAAGCGGGTCGCAAGTTAGTACGCAATAATGTCAGAATACAAATTTGGAGTGATATTTTGTTGCATTCTAACTTGGCATAATTCATGACTATCTTCGCCTCATCTAAAATCAATCGTTTATGAGAGTCTTTATTTTATCTCTGCTCACAGCAATGTCTGCATTGGTACTTGCCCAACCCAAAAAATTACAACCAACCGTAAAATCAGCAACATTTTTTCCTGGTGGGGTGGAAATTTCGATGGAGGCTAAGGTTGATTTGAAGCCCGGAACCCACGTTATACACATTATGGGATTGCCGCAAGGCTTAACGGAAAACGATTTATCTTTTGATGGTGTGGGTGGATTTACCTTGCTCTCACTGCGTTTAAAAACTGAAGCATTTCTCGACCCAGCAGCTATTTCGTCGCTGCGCCCTCAGCTGGAAAAAATTGAAGATTATCATAGGAATATCGAAAAGTTAGAACGACAAATTGAGCTGGTAAGACGGGAAAGGGAGATGCTGGAAAGTAATAAGTCTATTGGCGGTCAGCAGACATTAACCGCGACGGTCTGGCGTGATGCGGTTAATTTTTATCAGGAAAGATTGCGCAATTTGATGGATCGTGAAGAGCAACTTCTGTTGCAGCATCGCGAAAAGCGCCTTGAGCGTTATCGTAAGGGAGGAGAATTGGCCAGTGTGCTTTACGCGACGCGCAATAATCAAAGATTTTTGGAAGTGGAAATTGAAGTGAATAAAGCCGGAATGGCGGAATTCAGCGTGTCGGTTTTGAGTCGCCAAGGTGGCTGGAATCCTCAATATGAATTGCGTTCGTATTTCCCGGAGGAAAAACTAGAGGTTTTGCATCAAGCTACCTTTTTTCAGCAAACTGGGAATGACTGGAAAAATGTAAAAGTGCGTTTCACCAACGCTGTGCCTTACAAACTTAGTCGAATACCTGATATTGGGGATATTCAAAGAAGAGCAAATTCATTTAATCAATTTCCTCCCATCAAAACTGCGGGGTATACGGGAACTCTTGCGGGAAAAGTTACCGAGCAAAACTCGACTATGGGCATTCCTGGCGTCAATATAGAATTGATTGATCAGTACGGAAAAGTTATCGCTACGCACGCGACCGATGAAAAAGGTTATTATCAAATTAATACGCAAGAACCGGTTTTTCGTTTGAAGTTTTTTACCTGGGATTTTCACATCAATAGTCTTCATCCATCTCCAGAGTGGTCGCAAGTAGTATTGCATCGCCGCCCGGCTTCTATGGGAAATGTAGATGTGTTTAATGCTTCGCCGGCGGACTTGGGTCATGGAGGAAGGTACGCCTCGCAGGATTCTGAGGAACAAATTCAAGTGTTTTCGGCGAAAACACTTGTTGAAAGTTCGTCCGACTTAGAAAGCATGCGCGCTCGGGCGGCGGGCTATCGTTTCAATCCGGCTGAGGTTACTCTTGATGCAGGTGCGGTTGTGGTGGAATTACCGGGAACCTACGATATTGCTTCATCAGCGGTTGCTCGTACGGTCAAGTTGCGCGCTCTGTATCCTGAAAATGTTCAATATCTGCACGTGGCGGTCCCGCGAATTGGCAATCAGGTATATTTATCGATGAGCATTCCCAACGCAGGACAATTGGGGATATTGACAGGATCAGCTCGGGTATTTATAGGTAACCGTCAAGTGGGTCAGATCAGCATAGACCCTCAAGACCGACGTGATACACTGGATGTGACCCTGGGTGAAGATCCGTTGGTGACTTCCCGTTACATCCCCGATTTTCAGTCTTCCACACGTAGAATGTTTAGTCGTAAAATCACTCAAGAAAATGCCTATACCTTGGAGGTGATTAATCAGCGCAACTCATCCATTCAGCTGGAAATTCGCGACAAACTGCCGGTTTCAAGTGATCCGGAAGTCAATCTCAAACCCATCGAGCTCAATGGCGGTGTGTTTAATTCTGCCACTGGAGCGATTATCTGGCGATTTAAGGCAGAGAAGGGAAGTAATAAGCGCTCGGTTCGCTACGAAATCACCTATCCGCAGTAGCTTTCCAATGCAAACAAGTTGGATTCTCTGATTTTGACCACATAAAATCCAACGCACTTTTTTCATCCGCAACCGCTTGGCTTATCGTCTTGCGGTTACTGGCAGAAGTGCATTGGTTAGGGTGTCTTCGGCATAGAAGATTTGTGTTTCCAGACGTTCATTATGCAGCCAGTCGTAGAATAGTTGTACCTTAGACAAGTCCATGTGCCCCCAATTATCTTCATTGCCATAGTGTTTATTGGAAAAATGCTGGCTCGTTAACACCATCGCACGGTTTCTTTCGTGCTTAGGGATATATGGGAGGATGATTTCGGTGGCCTCTTCAGGATTTTTCTGCGCAAATAAGAATCCCTCTCGGGTGGCCTCAATAAATGCGCGAAGTGTATCGGGGTAGCGGGCTATGGTGGATTCTCCCGTGGCAATTACAGGTGAATAACTGTAAGGAATGTCGAAGTCTGCCAAAGTAAAATATTGCAGTTCCACACCACTTATTCTGGCCATCACACCTTCCCAATTGTCAAATATCCACGTAGCCTCAGCTTCGCGGTTTAGTAGTGTGTTCCAAATCCCAAGTTTCTCGGGGTACATGATTTCAATCACCCCGTTACCTCCATCGTTTTTAATCATGCTCTTTATGATATGATCTTCATAGCGAGCTTTGTACGAAGCGTATTTTTTCGAATCGAGGTCTTTCGGTCGAAGGATTCCTGAATTTTTATGAACGCAAATTTTACTGACATCATCCTGAAAAATGGTGGCAATAGCGGTAAGCGGAAAGGGATTGTTTTTTGTGCGAAAGCTGATGATGCTTTCCAGCGGACAAAGCGCTAAATCGGCTTCGTTGAGTTCTAGTTTTTTTGCAGGAGTAGTGCGATAACCATCATCCTCAGGGGTAATTATCTTAAGCTCAATACTTTTTTCGGTATAAAAACCTTTGGCAAGGGCAACAAAAAACCCAGTGTGATTTGTGTTTGCCGTCCAATCAAGTGCTAGTCGTAGTGTTCGCATGGCTGTATAATTTTGTGTCCTTACTTAGAACGATTCGCTATGGCCGAAGGTTTATACTTTTGTCTAAAATTTTCGTGATGGGTAAACTTCTTATTGTTTTAGGTGTATTATTGATTATTATCGGCATACTTTACCAATTTGGCTGGTTGCATTGGTTGGGACGATTACCGGGAGATATTCGCTGGGAAAAAGGATCAACACGTGTTTATTTTCCTCTTACGACAATGATTCTGCTTAGTTTAGCTTTGTCGCTGATCACTTATTTTTTTAAAAAATGAGCATTTGCGTAGTTAGATATTATAGCCTACTTTCGTCGAGCATTATCGATGAATTCTTAAAAATCAGTACTTAACAAAATATTGGAAATGAAGTCTAGTAAACTTGAATTGATAGCTCTCATAATAATAACCTTGGTGGTTTTAGGCGCAGCATTTATTACTTTTTTCATGCCTCCAGGAAGTGGTGAGTTGATTTCCAATCTTTTATTGACCTTAGGTGCAATCACGTATGTTGCATTTTCCGTGATAAGTTTTCAGCGTTTTGATGCGAAGATTCGTTCGTTGAAAGAGGAATTGGAAGGTGTTAAAATCTCCTTGGCCGAGAAGACAAAAGCCTTGGAGGATGAGAATAAACTACGGATTGGAACGGAGATCGAGCGCGATCGTTTGGCTAAAGAACTTGATGAGTCGGAAGCAGTGCGCAAGCGCTTGGAAGCGGAGTTGTCGAATTCTGACGATTGAGCATGCGTATAGATAAATTTTTATGGTCGGTAAGGATATACAAAACTAGGGCTCTAGCAACAGAGGCTTGTCGTTTGGGTAAGGTAATGCTCAACGATCAGCCCGTAAAGTCTTCTAAGATTGTTGTAGCCAATGTTGAGATTCGTCTGCGTAAAGATGGTATTTTACGATCGTATTGGGTCAAAGATATTCCACCATCTCGAGTTGGGGCTCCCAAAGTGGAGATGTATATTGAAGATCGAACCCCTTCTGAAGAGCTAGAGCGCTTAGAGTTCATGCGCTTGGCAACGAAAAATGCAAAGTTCAAAGGTCGCCCAACAAAGAAAGATCGGCGTGAATTGGACGACTTGCGGTTTGGGTAGATTTGTTTTCAAATTTAAACAACCTCGACCCAATGCCTTGCAATTCTCCCAGTGCCATCAGCTATTTGGTGTCTGCAAGAGGTTCCGGGAGCTATGATGATTTGGTTTTTTTCGGATTGTCGAATTTTCGGAAAAAGCACCATTTCGCCAATGGCCATGCTGGTTTGGTAATGCTCTTTTTCGTAACCAAAACTTCCCGCCATACCGCAACATCCACTGGGTATAATTTCTACGGTATACCCCGAAGCTTTAAGTACATCTTTGGTAAAACCTAGTCCGCTTAGTGCTTTTTGATGACAATGACCGTGCAGCAAGACCTTCGCGTTTTTGGGTTGTCCAAAATCTTCGGCTCTTAAGCGTCCACTGCGTAATTCACGCGAAATAAACTCGTCGATTAGTAGGACTTTGGAGCTTAACTCTGTGGCCATAGAACGCAATTCCGGCGAAACTAATCTTGGATATTCATCGCGAAATCCCAAAATTGCAGAAGGTTCAATTCCGATTAGCGGCGTTTGCTCGGAAACAATGGGGTGAAAAATCTGTACATTCTGATCGGCGCGCTTTCGGGCGGTTTCGAGTAGTCCTTTGGAAATCTGACTGCGACCGCTTGAGGCGTGAGTGATTCGTCGGACTTCATACCCTAGTCGCCATAAGAGTTTGATGGCTGCCTTCCCAACCTCCGCGTCTTGGTAGTTGGTAAATTCATCGAAAAATAGGTACAGTACGCCTCGAGGATTTTGGGGTGTTTGTTGGCGGACTTGTCGATCAAACCAGCGGTGTACCGGTGATTGAAACTTGGGTAATTGGCGTTGAGAAGCCACTCCTAAAATGCGTTTGAGGAGTTGGTCTACACCAGGTAGATTATTGATTCCGTTTATCAAATTTGGAACAACCCCTGCGGGTTTACTCAAAACATCGATGTGCCCGAGGGCATAGTCGCGCAGTGGTCTTTTATTTGTTTGGTAGTACTGATATTGCCACTCGGCTTTCATTCCGGCCATGTCTACATTGCTCGGGCATTCACGAGTGCAGCCTTTACAACTCAGACATAAGTCGAGCACTTCTTTGAGTTCTTCGTGTTCAAAGGCGTTTTTTCCTTCCGCGGCATTGCTGATAAATTCGCGCAATGCGTTGGCGCGACCTCTGGTTGTGTGTTTTTCTTGTCGGGTTGCTTGGTAGCTCGGACACATCGTTCCTCCCGAGTCGGCGAGTTTACGGCAATCGCCCGAGCCGTTGCATTTTTCGGTTGCAGCAATAAAGCCCTCCTTTCCGTAATCAAAAAATGTATCGACGCTTTTCAGTGGATGTTGCGGATCTTCACGCAGCATGGTGTCCATTGGTGGTGCATCGATGATTTTTCCCGGATTTAAGATGTTGTGGGGATCGAAAATTTTCTTTACTTCACGGAGTAGATCGTAATTTTTTTCACCCACCATGATGGGGATAAACTCAGCCCTAACACGACCGTCGCCGTGTTCTCCGGAAAGTGAGCCGTTGTACTTTTTGACCAATCTCGCAGAGGCTTCGCTGATTTGTCTAAACTGCTCCAGATCTGCCTGATTTCTCAGGTCGAGAATGGGGCGGAGGTGCAGCTCCCCGGCGCCGGCGTGGGCGTAATAAACCGCATTTTGTCCAAAAGTTTTCATCAATTCCTCAAACTCGGAAATGTATTCTGGGAGGTCTTGTAAATCGACAGCGGTATCTTCGATGCAGGCCAAAGCTTTTTTTGGTCCGGGTAAATTGGCCAGTAGCCCTAGTCCAGCTGCGCGCAAGTTCCACACCTTAGCTGCATCATCTCCGCGTATTATGGGAAATGCATAGCCTAGATTTGCCTCGTTCAGTGCGTTGATGACACCAGTGGCCAAAATCTCCAATTCCTCCTCATTATCGTGTCGAAGTTCAATGGCCAAAATTGCTGCGGGGTCGCCCTCCACGAAAAAGCGATTTTCGCGTTGTTCGATGTTTTCTTTCGTGCAATCTAGGATAATTTTGTCCATAAGCTCACAGGCGTAAGGAGCAAAGGTCATCGCAATTTTCGTTGCCTCCATACAACTGCGGATGGAGGAAAAATGAGCGGCAATTACCAATTGGTTTGCTGGAGGTAGTGGGTCGAGTTGCAGCGTTATTTCTGTGGAAAAAGCTAGTGTGCCCTCGCTTCCACAAAGGAGTTTGGCTATGTTCCAATTTTCGCCATCTTTTTCAAAAGGCTGTTGACGCGCCAAAACATCTATCGCGTAGCCCGTATTTCTTCGGTGTATGTTTGGCTTGGGAAATTCGCGGAAGATTTCTTGGCGAATATCCTCCGGACTAAGAAGGTTTTTTATTTTTTCGTCAAAGCTAGATTGGGTGTTTTCTCCAAAAATTTCCACCTCGGCATTTGCAGTAACAGCTCTTATTTTCAGGGTTTTGTCGCGCGTAGTTCCGTAGCGGATAGAGGTGCTTCCGCAGGAGTTATTCCCGGTCATTCCGCCTATCATACAGCGATTGGCCGTGGAGGTGTTTGGGCCGAAGAACCAGCCGTGGGGTTTTAGAAAAGCGTTCAATTCATCGCGAATGACCCCCGGTTGTACGCTTACAACCCCGTTTTTCGAATCAAAATCTAAAATTTTATTCATGTGCAGAGAGACGTCTACCACGATGCCCTTTCCGACACACTGACCCGCCAATGAAGTTCCTGCAGTGCGAGGTATCAAGGGGATTTTATGCGTAGAAGCAAAACCAATGATTTCTATGATGTCACGCTCATCTTTTGGGTAAACAACCGCATCGGGCATTTCTTTATACACCGATGCGTCGGTGGCGTAAAGCGTGCGGGTTAAGGTGTCGGTATGAAGACTTCCTTGAATTAAAGGCTTCAATTTGCTGTAGATATCACTCATTAATCAGGCGGCTAGAGATTATTTGCAAAGGTAGCGGCTGGTGTGTTTTTTTGACTTATTTTTAGCGCCTTAAAATGCGAAGCAAAAAATCAGCCCCGAAGATTTAATGGGAATCAAAACAAACGCGGTTTAACGGTGTTTGAATGCTGATTTACAGAGCTTCATTTGGTGTTAATTAGAAAAATTAAGTATATGACTGACGAGAGAACACGTTACGGCGATGATGAACTGCAAGAGTTTAAGCGGTTGATCTTATCGAAAATTGAAAAGGCAGAGAAAGATTTAAGCATTCTCCGTGAAAGTTTTTCCAACGATAGCAATAACGGAACTGATGATACTTCACCTACCTTCAAAGCCTTTGAAGAGGGAAGTGATACCATGAACAAAGAGGCGAATGCCCAGTTGGCAATTCGTCAAGAAAAGTTTATTCGCGATTTGAAAAACGCACTTATTCGCATTGAGAATAAGACGTATGGCATTTGTAGAGTAACGGGTAAGTTGATTCGTAAAGAAAGACTGATGATGGTTCCTCACGCGACCCTGAGTATAGAGGCGAAGTCTGGTAAAGTTTGATAATTTCAACTAGATGAAGCGCAATCTGCTCCTTATTCTCATCATTTTGCTCATTGACCAGATTTCTAAAATTTGGATCAAGACCAATATGATGTTGGGTGAAGATATACATGTTTTTTCTTGGTTTATCATTCATTTTACAGAGAACCCCGGAATGGCCTTTGGTTGGCAATGGGGAGGGGATATTGGGAAATATTTTCTCACTTCATTCCGCATGATTGCGGCGGTTTTAATATTCATTTGGATGTTGCGCAGTGCCAGACAAAATTTGGTGGTTCCAGCGCAGGTTGCCTTGGCGCTAATTTTTGCTGGCGCGGTAGGGAATTTAATAGATTCCTTATTCTACGGAATCGTTTTCGATCACAGTTATCACCAAGTCGCTACCTTTTTTCCTGAAGATGGAGGATACGGTTCCTTTATGCTGGGTAAGGTTGTGGATATGCTATACTTTCCCTTGATCGACACGACGTGGCCTCAGTGGATGCCATTTGTAGGTGGAGATAACTTTGTGTTTTTTCGTCCGGTATTCAATGTTGCCGACGTGTCAATCAGTGTTGGGGTAGGTTTATTACTTCTGTATCAAAAACACATTTTTAAGGATTCGTAAGTCTTGGTAGTGTCCTTTTATTGGCGTACCTTTAGCACTTGTGAATCGCTCATGAATTGAGCCCTTATTACCAATAAATTTCCAGTTTTATGATTAAAATAGCCATCAATGGATTTGGCCGCATTGGGCGACTAAGTCTGCGATATTTACTGCAGTTTGATAATGTACGCGTCGTAGCGGTTAATGACCTTGCGCCCGTAGAAACCCTTGCACATCTCTTTACTTTTGATTCCGTTCACGGAGTTTTTTCGGGCGATGTAAAAAGTGAGGAAGGCGCAATGCTGATCAATGGTCAACGTATTAATGTGTACGAAGAACGTTCGCCGGAAAATTTGCCTTGGGCTGATTTGGGTGTGGATATTGTTCTCGAGTGTACGGGGATATTCCGTACACGTGAAAAGATGGCTTTGCATCAGAAGGCTGGTGCAAAGAAAGTATTGCTTTCAGCTCCTGGCGACAAGGACGTTCCCATGTTTGTAATGGGCGTTAACGACGAGGGCTTGACTGCCGATTTGGATATGGTGAGTAACGCATCTTGCACAACAAACTGTCTGGCTCCGATGGTGAAAGTCTTGGACGACACTTTTGGCGTGGTAAAAGGATATATGACAACCGTTCACGCGTATACCGCGGATCAGCGTTTGTTGGATGCCCCGCATAAAGACTTGCGTAGAGCTCGTTCGGCAGCGGTATCTATGGTTCCTACAACTACCGGAGCGGCGAAGGCTATGGGTAGAATTTTGCCTCATTTGGCGGGAAAACTTGACGGTATGGCCGTTCGAGTTCCTACGTCCAACGTTTCTTTCACCGACCTTACCGTTGTTTTGAATAAAGAAGTAACGGCTGAAGAAATTAACGCAGTAATGAAAACCGCCGCCGAAGGTTCAATGAAAGGAATTATTCATTTCGAGACCCGACCATTGGTATCCGTGGATCTCAACGGTCATGAGGCCTCGTGTATATTCGATGCGGAGTTGACTTCAGCCCAAGGTTCACTTGTTAAGGTTTGCGGCTGGTACGATAACGAATATGGCTATGCTGCCCGTTTGGGTGATATGGCAATTAAAATGGGACAACTCTAACATGCATTTACTTCTCGATAGCGGAGCTACTAAAACCGAAGGGGTGTTGTTTGTCGAAAACGACGAACAACGCCTTTTTGATTTTGAGGGTATTCATCCTCTTTTTGAAAATGCCGAGCAAATTACCGCAAAATTTTTACGACAAGATTTACCATTTGATGCTATTAGTAGCGTGGAATACTACGGAACGGCCTGTTCTACCGCTGAGCGAGTAGAACTCATAAAGGGAGTTATTTCCGGTGTTTTTCCAAATTTAAAAGAGCTGAGTGTAGCGCACGATTTGCTCTCCGCAGCTCGTTGCCATATGAGCCTTAGTCCTCCTCCTTACGTTAGTTGTATTTTGGGTACGGGAGCAAATGCCGGGTATTTTGATGGAAATGCACTTCAACAGCGAACCCCTTCTCTGGGTTTTCTGCTTGGTGATGAGGGTTCCGGAGCGGATATTGGAAAGCATTTGCTGCGTGATTATCTCTACGAGAAAACACCTCACGCAATTACTCAAGTTCTCGATGATTTTTTCCAACTGAAAAAAGAAGACATTATTTCCAATTTGTATCGGAGTTCCTATCCCAATAGATACTTGGCGTCGCTCGTTCGAGCCATTCATCCCGTGCGTCAGGAAGACTACATAACGGAATTAATCACTCAGCGTTTTTTGGCGTTTAAGGATCAGCACTTGCAAGTTTGGAGCGACCAAACCGACCGCTTAACTTTTGTAGGCGGCGTAGCTTTCAACTTCAGAGATTTGCTCGCAGTCTGCTGCTCCGATTGGCAGATTGTTTCCATCATAGATCGACCAATTCAGGGCTTGATAGCGAGCTACAGTTCGGGGACAAAAAGCGAATAGTATACGGTCAATACAAAGGGATTGCGGGCTTTGTAATTAAATACTTACTCTGTAACCAACGATATCATCTCCTGTTCAAAGGCCCAAAAGACCTCCCGTAATGGGGTATCACCATCGGTGCCGTAGTTTACCATAAATATCATAATCCGGTTGTCTGCCGTAGGGAAGAAAAATAAATCGGCACTGTACCCTAAGTCCCTTCCGGTATGACCAATGCTGGTTGGGACTGCTAAGTCTAAAAACGGCCGCAACACCCCGACACCGATGTCTCTCTTTTCGTTCTCATTTTCGAAAACCAGCATTTCGTCCAGACTTTCTTGGGAAATCAATGTTTTTTCAAAAAACAAGGCCCTGAGAAAAGTGTGTAAGTCATATACCGTTGAATAAACTCCTCCATAACCATTTCCGCTGCCGGTAATCAAATTCGAAACGTTGAGAATACTACCATCATTATATAGGTCGTAGTATCCTTGAGCTACATTGCTGGGTAATGGTTCTCTCGATTGGTAATAGGTGTCGTTCATATTTAAAGGACTCCAAATTTCTTCACGCAAAGCCCTTGCGTGGCTATAGCCCAAAACTGCATCCATGGCCATGGCCACCAATAGGGTGTTTGTATTGCTGTATCCCGCACGTGAACCGGGAACAAATTCACTTTCTTTGTCAAAGGCAAAACGAATAAGATCCTCCGCTTTCCAGTGACGATTCGGGTTGTTAAGCACCGATAAATAAAAGTCGGAGTCGGTAATGATATCGTAAAATCCAGTGGTGTGTTGAAGACATTGACGAAGACTTACCTTGTCTGCGTTGGGAATTCGATCAATGATATCCTTCGAAATATACGCTTCGATTTTATCGTCTAGCGACCAATCGCCTTTTTCCTGCATCTTAAAAGCTAAAACGGCCACCATCATTTTGGTAATACTAGCCGCTTTTGAGGGATGGCAAGGTAGGAAATCAACATCTGCACTGATATCGGCTTTGCCGGTATGACCCACCCAAAGACCGTCTTGATCTTCCACAAGTGCCACGATGCCGGGGAGTCCTAGTTTTCGGTATTTTTCCATTAAACTTGAAAAATCACCCGCTTTTGGATGTTGGAAATACGCCATGTTACCCTCGTATTGACATGTTTCTGTAGAAACGACATCCGCTTTTTGACATCCAACGAAAGTCAGTAAAAGGAATAAGACGTGGAAATACTTTCTTGTCATGACGGAAAAAATCTTTTTGGTGTTTAGAAATAATCTCATGATCAATTACAATAAATATTGCACACCAACTTGTAGAATGCCGTAGGGCAATAACGGGACATAGGTGTTGACAAATGGAGCCTGCATCAAAACATTGTAGGATAATTGAGCGGATAGGCGGTGGTCAAGTTTATAATTCCCACCCAAAGAAATTCCGAATCCTGCTTGTGGTCTACCCAGTGATCTCTTTTTTTCGTACGCTCCCTGATCGTTAACCACAAATCGTCCTTCGTGAGGAAATGCGTGAATGTATCCAGCGTTGAGGGCGCTGAAGGCCGAAATTTTTTGATTAAAGTGGTAGTTGTATTGTAAGGAGGCCATCAGCGGTAAAGCCTGCTGAATAAACCGGTGATTGAAATAACCGAGATTTACATCAAGCCAAAACGAGTGGTGCTCTCGTTGTCTGAGCGCCCATCCGTGGCCGATTTCCAAATATGGCCGATAGACATCAGTGAGTAAGGTTCCAATTCCCGTTATGGGAAGCGTTGCGCCTATGTTGCCCTTGCGAAGACTGATTCTCTGGTTAAATTCCTGAGCTTCAGAAGGTATGCTCAGGGAGAAAACTAGTAGGCCAATTAAAAAAAATCTCGACATGCGAACAGATTTGTTTGTTAACGAAAAAAGCAATGTTCAATCTCGATTATTGCTTCGCTTGGCGTACCAAAGGGTATTAAAAAGGCTAATTTTTTAAAAAAGCCCATGAATTTTCGAATCGATTTTCGAGATGATTTCGCCTAAATGCTCTTGGTTGTCTGGGAAATTATTGTGATCGACATCGATGATTAGCAGATTCCCTTTGTCGTAGGTGGAAATCCACGCTTCGTAGCGTTCGTTGAGTCGGTTGAGATAATCCAGACGAATATTGGTTTCGTAATCGCGTCCTCGTTTTTGAATTTGATTTACCAGTGTGGGGATGCTTGCGCGCAAATAAATCAAAAGGTCCGGAGCCTGAATGAATTGCTCCATTAAAAGAAAAAGTGACATGTAATTGTCAAAATCTCTACTGGGCATTAATCCCATTGCATGCAGGTTGGGAGCGAAAATATGCGCATCTTCATAAATGGTGCGATCTTGAATAACGCTTTTTTTACTTTCACGTATTTCAATGATCTGGCGAAAGCGACTATTTAAAAAATAGACTTGAAGGTTGAACGACCAACGTTGCATTTCGTTATAGAAGTCGTCTAAGTATGGATTGTCGTCTACGGATTCAAATTCGGCCTTCCATTTATAGTGACGAGAAAGAAGTTGTGTAAGTGTCGTTTTACCCGATCCGATGTTACCTGCTACGGCGATATGCATTTTTGCTGTATATTTGAATGTTTTTTTAGCTGCGGTTTTGTCAGCGTAAAAGTATGTATGATTTTTTTAACCATGAAAGAATGAAGAAAGGATTTTTACTCCCCCTTGTAGCCTGTTTTTTTGGCATTCAATTTTCAAATGCCCAAAATATTCCCGTAGAACAGATGCGGGCCGCCGTTAAGAATAAAACGGCCAATAATCCCGAAATGATACTCTCGTCGGCACACCAAGATGAAGCCCTCGGTGTTTGGTATTCGTATTGGCAGCAAACCCTTGATGATGTGCCGATTTTTAACGGGATTTCTACAGCTGTTTTTGATAATAATATGAAGTTGCGCCATTTTGCGGATCGATTTATTGATGTGGCTCCAGGTACCAAGCATGCAAAAGCTCATCGTGCAGAACAAGTCTTGGATGCAGCCATTTCCGCCGTTACTTGGGGTGAGAATTCTATGCGTATTTCCGGAGCCATTCAACGAGGAGATACAGTGGTTTTCTCGATGATTGGCGATTATAAATTAGACTTTGAAGTTGAGGTTTATCCGGTTTTTGTCCTGTCCGAAGATAATGCACTCGTTGCTTCTTGGAACGTCAGCTTGCCTCCTTCATCAACACCTGATTGGTGGCAGATTCGTCTGGCAGATTCTGATTTGCGCTTTTTGGAGAAAAACAATTGGACCTTGACTTGCACCCACCATCATGAAGGTGAAGAGCCTCATTACAATTGGGAACATTGGAAGGAGGAAGCGGCAGACGCTCCGGAAAACACGACTGGTTATTACGTGTTTAGATTTCCGGTAGAGTCGCCAAGTCATGGAGGTCAGTCGTGGGCTGTGGAGCCTTGGGACAGTTTGGCCTCGCCCGCAGGATGGCATTCATTGAACCCGAATATCCCCGTAGGTTTTACCATTACACGAGGTAATAACGTTTACGCCTACGAAGACCGAAACGCCAGTAATTCCCCGGGCTATTCACCTAATGGGGGCGTTGACTTGTTATTTGATTTTACTTTCGATCCTACAAAGAGCATTATTCCTAATCAGGATATTAACATTACCCAGTTGTTTTACGCCAATAATAAGGCGCATGACTTATTTTACCAGTTTGGCTTTACCGAGTCGGCAGGTAATTTTCAGCAGAACAACTTCAATCGGGGTGGATCACCTAACGACGCGGTAGTTGCGGAAGCGATGGACGGCGGAGGTCAAAACAACGCAAACTTTTTAACACCACCCGACGGAACCCGCGGACGTATGCAAATGTACCCCTGGGCGCAAACGGTGAGTACGGAGTTTTTACACATACGTTTTCCCGCTACAGCTCTTGCCAGTTACAATGCCGTTGAAGCGGCCTTTGGTCCTCGCGCTGGCGACTCAGTTGTTCAAGGTCACTTTGTGGTCATGAACGATAGCTCCGCAAATCCCCGTCAAGGTTGCATACCTACTTCCCAGAATCTTAGCGGAAAAATTGTCCTCATCGATCGCGGTGGTTGCACCTTCGTAGAGAAGGTGACCAATGCTCAAAACGCCGGTGCCGTAGGGGTTGTCGTAGCAAATAATCAAGCGGGAAATCCAATTGCTATGGGTGGTAATGTTACTTCACCGATCAATATCCCCTCTTTGATGATAACGCAAGGATTGGGTACTAGCATTCGAAATACCATTGAAAATGACAGTGTAATTGGGGAAATTAGTGATACCATTGGATCATTGTTTTTTGATAGTTCATTGGATAATGGTGTGGTATTGCACGAATATGGTCACGGAGTTTCCATTCGTTTGACTGGAGGTCGCCTCAGCTCCAATTGCTTGAGTAATCAAGAGCAGGCCGGTGAAGGTTGGAGCGACTTTTTTGGATTGGCTTTTCTTACCAATCCTAGCGCCCAACAAGCGGCAACACGTCGTGGAATTGGGACGTTCCTGATTAACCAACCGGTTACCGGCACGGGTATCCGCGTGCAGCCCTACAGTACGAGTTTGGCGCAAAATAGCTTGACCTACAATAATATTCGTACGCTTAGCATCCCTCATGGTGTGGGTACGGTTTGGGCCGCAATGGTTTGGGATATGTACTGGGCTCTGGTTGACAAACATGGCTTTAATGCAAACATGTATGAGGCTACGGGAGGAAACAATATCGCCATGCAATTAGTCATTGACGGACTTAAATACCAGCCTTGTAGTCCGGGATTTGTCGATAGTCGTGATGCCATATTAATGGCTGATAGTATCCGGTATGGCGGTGACAATCAGTGTTTGATCTGGGAAGTTTTTGCTCGTCGTGGTTTGGGTTTTTCCGCCGATCAAGGTTCATCGGCCTCTCGCGCTGATGGCACGCAGGCTTTTGATATTCCATTGTTCTGCGAACCTGATTTTAGTACGCATAAATTCGACGAAGATGGGGTGTTGCCTAAAGTTTACCCCAATCCGAATAATGGCGTTTTCTCAGTAGATTTTGCTCTGTGGGAAGGTGAGGTCGATATGCATCTTACGGGTATTGATGGTCGAAGGTTGAAAAACTGGGACTTCAGTGTTCAGGCCAACAGTTTGGTGGATGTAGATATTCGCGATTTACCCGCTGGGATGTACATTTTACATATTCACGGCTCCAATGGCAAGAAGATTACCGAGAAAATTATTGTTCGCTAATGGATGCGAATTAGGACGTACATAGCGCTTTCTGCACTGTTGATTGTTGGCTTTTTTACGAGCGCTCAACATTCTCAGCTCGTAGAAATTCAGGAGGCTGAAATTAAGCGTAATGCTCCCGTTTGGCGCAAGTCTTTTGGCGTTTTTCAAAGCGAAAAATCAAATTTTGATATCCTTCATCAACACCTGGAACTCGATCTGGTTCCGGGTGTTCGCTTTATCAGTGGTCGGGTGAAGACCAGTTTTCAGGCGCTTTCGGATATTGAGCGGATCGCCTTCGATTTGGATATCAGTCTGAAAATTCATGGGGTATGGATGGCATCTTCTGGTGATTCATGCAATTTTGGGCAGTCATCGCGTGATTTTTTCATTGATTTACCGCGCTCCTATCTCACTGGCGAGGTGGATTCCATCTGGGTAAGCTATTCGGGAATTCCTCCCAATGCGGGTGCTTTGGCTTTTGGTGGTTTTAATTCCCGGCAGGTTTTGGGCTCGCCAATGCTTTGGACGCTTTCGCAGCCGTACGCCAGTTTTACGTGGTGGCCCGGAAAATCCGATTTGCGTGATAAAATTGATTCACTGGATATCGTGGTGCGAATTCCCGGGGCAATGCAAAGCGCCGCCCCGGGCATACTCATCGCTGATTCCTTGCTCTCCGATGGTCGACGTCTTCAGCATTGGAAACACCGTTATCCCATAGCAAATTACCTGGTGTCAATTACCGTGAGTGAATACGCTGAAGTCCGTGATTCGGTATTGTTAGGTAATGGGAATTATCTCCCTTTGGTGCATTATGATTTACCGAATTTGATTGATGCTTCAGCCTGGGAGGTTACCAAGCCTCTTATGCAGCTTTATGATAGCCTTTTTGGAACGTATCCCTTTTCTACCGAAAAGTATGGCCATGTTCGCTTCGGTCGTGGAGGTGGTATGGAACACCAAACCATGAGTAGCATGGGCTCTTCCGACCCGCAGTTGATCGCCCACGAATTAGCTCATCAGTGGTTTGGTAATTTAGTGACGTGTGCTTCGTGGCAAGATTTATGGCTCAATGAGGGCTTTGCAACGTACTTGACCGGTTTGTATTTTGAATATTTGCGGACAGAGGAGGAGTGGTTGGACTACAAATGTGCCCAAATAGAAGCAGTGATTAAGGAACCAGGGGGCAGCGTCTTCGCCTCAGAATTCGATACGGCAAGGGCTCAGGATTTGTTTGATTTGCGTCTGCGATACATAAAGGCCGGCCACGTCGTTCATCAACTGCGAATTCTGCTGGGCGACGCACTGTTTTATCACGGAATACGACAATACTTAGCGGATTACGCTTATGGTTTTGCTACTACCGATGACTTTATTCGCTCAATGGAAAATGCTACAGGCATATCTTTAGAGATCTTTGCAAAACAATGGATTTATGCTTCCGGTCACCCTTCTTTTCAATTGCAATGGTTTCAGGATGAGGATAAAATGCTGCAGATTAAATTGTCTCAACAAGCACAAGCATCGGATATAGAGTTGTTTGCTTTTCCACTACCCATTCAAATCATTGGTACAAATGGTTTTCGAATAGATACAATTGTTCTTGTAGATGCTTTAGAGCATTCTCTGCAATTCGATATTGGGTTTGAAGTCGAACGTATTGTTATTGATCCCGAGTGTAATTGGATAACTGGGAGAAACTGGGTGTCCAAGCTTGACAAAGATTCGTCGGAGTTGAAGTTGATTAAAATTATCCCGAATCCATCAAGTGGCAAAGTTAAACTAAGACTTTTAAATGAAGGCGAATCTGTCTCAATGATGCAGATTTATGCACCAGATGGAAGATTGATTGAGGAAAAATTGATTGAAAATCAAAGTTTTACAATTTTAGAGCGCGAGTTTATTGTTTCGGGTGTTTATCTTGTGCGGTGGTTTTCGGCCGACTTCGATGTGGTTGAGCGTGTAATTATCAATCAAAGTAAGTGAGTTGGATCTTGATTTTGCATTAAATTTAATCTTGTCGGATGTCATTTATTTTTGTGATTGGCTATTTTGACTTAGTTTTGTTGCCTCAAAAGAATCTCTTTCTCTTTGTTTAAGTAGCATCTTCTTAATCGTTTACGTGTCTGCTGCTGTTGTGATTAAAGGGGAGGTTTGGTGGGTTTAATTTAATAAATTTAATACTTTTCAACCTATGCGCAGTAGATATTTTGATTTGATTGATCAGACTTTTGATTGGCCACAAAAGGAGTTTAACTTGGAAGAGAATGAGTTGTTGTGGAACGACATCAACTTAATGGATATCATTAAACAGTACGGAACGCCCTTAAAGTTGACCTATTTGCCCAAGATTTCCGAGCAGGTTCAGCGTGCGAAAACCATGTTTAACGTTGCCATGGCAAAAGTGGGATACAAGGGAAAATACAATTATTGTTACTGTACAAAGTCGTCTCATTTTCATTTTGTCTTGGAAGAGGCATTGAAGAATGATATTCATATTGAGACCAGCTCCGCTTTTGATATCAATATTGTAGAGACCTTAGCGGAGGAAGGGAAGATTTCACCCAAGAATTATATTGTCTGTAACGGCTATAAGCGACCGCAGTACATCGAAAATATTGTTCGCCTTATCAATAATGGTTTTGTCAATACGATTCCCGTAATAGACAATAAGAATGAGTTGCATAAGTACGATGGCTTGGTTGATCATCCAATAAAGATTGGCATTCGCATAGCGTCTGAAGAAGAGCCAAAGTTTGAATTTTACACCAGTCGTTTGGGCATCGGGTATAAGGATATTGTTCCTTATTTTCAGGAGAACATTCAGAACAATCCGAATTTAGAATTGAAGATGCTGCATTTTTTCATTAATACCGGAATCAACGACAACGCCTATTACTGGAGTGAGTTGCTCAAGTGCGTTAACGTGTACGTAGAATTGAAGAAAATTTGCCCCACCTTAGATTCGCTAAATATTGGTGGCGGTTTCCCCATCAAGAATTCTCTCAAATTTGAATATGATTATGATTACATGGCGGAGGAAATCATTGCTCAAATTAAAAGCACTTGTAATTCGGCCGGAATTAAGGAGCCCAATATCTTTACAGAGTTTGGTTCGTTTACCGTAGGCGAGAGTGGGGCGACTTTATTTTCTATCATTGGACAGAAAAAGCAGAATGATCGTGAGGCTTGGAATATGATTGACGGAAGTTTTATGACTACCTTGCCGGATAGTTGGGCAATCAACAAGCGATTCATCATGTTGGCTGTGAACAACTGGGAGAAGGAATACGAGCGGGTTTTGTTGGGTGGTCTGACTTGTGATAGCGACGACTATTACAACAGTGAGCAGCACGCCAATGCCATTTATTTGCCGAAGTATGATTCTGAAGATGTGCAATATATTGGCTTTTTTCATACCGGCGCGTATCAGGAGAGTGTAGGTGGTTATGGAGGTATTCAACATTGTTTAACTCCGGCTCCCAAGCATGTGGTAATTGAGCGCGACGAGGAAGGTGAAATTAGAACTCGGTTGTTTGCCAAAGAGCAGAGTTATAAGAGCATGCTTAAAATTCTCGGTTACATGTAGAAGTTAATTTCTCAGTAGCTTTGTCACTCGAAAAAATAAAATCTCAAAACAACAATTATGGCAGGTAAAGGTCCGGTATCGAAATTTATAGAGCACAACTATCGTCACTTCAACGCTGCGGCACTTATGGACGCTGCGAAGGGTTACGAAACGCATTTGCAGGAAGGTGGTAAAATGATGGTCACCTTGGCAGGTGCGATGAGTACTGCAGAATTGGGGATTAGTCTGGCGGAAATGATTCGTCAGGATAAGGTACAGTTTATTAGTTGTACAGGAGCCAATCTCGAAGAAGATTTGATGAATCTTGTGGCGCACAACAGTTATAAGCGTGTTCCAAACTATCGTGACTTATCGCCACAGGATGAGTGGGATTTGCTCGAAAATGGCTTTAACCGCGTGACCGATACGTGTATTCCTGAAGAAGAAGCGTTTCGTCGTTTGCAAAAACACATTCACCAATTGTGGAAAGACGCTGATGATAATGGCGAGCGCTATTTCCCTCATCAGTATATGTATAAAATGCTTTTGAGTGGGGTGCTTGAGCAATACTACGAGATTGATCCTAAGAATTCGTGGATGCTGGCGGCCGCAGAGAAAAATCTTCCCATTGTAGTTCCCGGTTGGGAAGACAGCACGATGGGAAACATCTTTTCTTCCTACGTGATCAAAAACGAACTCAAAGCCTCAACCGTGAAGTCGGGAATTGAGTATATGGCCTACTTGGCCGATTGGTACGTGAAGAATTGCGATGGAAAAGGCGTGGGTTTTTTCCAAATTGGCGGAGGAATTGCCGGCGATTTTCCCATTTGTGTCGTGCCGATGCTGTACCAAGATATGGAAATGACCGATATTCCCTTCTGGAGTTACTTCTGTCAAATTAGCGACAGTACAACAAGTTACGGTTCTTATTCCGGCGCCGTTCCCAACGAAAAAATCACTTGGGGAAAATTAGATATAAATACACCAAAATTTATTGTTGAGTCTGACGCAACTATTGTTGCCCCGCTTATTTTTGCGTGGTTATTAGACCAATAAACGATGGATAAAAAAAGAGTAATTGTCGATTACAAAAACATCACGGATGTGTTGCTTAGACGTTTTACGGATACATTCCCTCACGGATATGACGATGAGGATATTATTCGCTTTAAAAACGCAAAGGGCGATTGGGTAAATGCCGTTCCACTGGAGACGGAAGATACCAAGTATCTTGTCAAAATCGGCGTCGAACTCGATCGTCGCGTAGAGGCTTTTCTCGACGACGACGATGATGACTCCTCCGACCGCGATCTCGATATCAGTGATGATGATTTGAAAGACGACGAAGATTAAACCAAAATTACGTGGGCCCCAAATGGCCCACGTTTTTTTTGCTTTTTTAAGACGTTAACAAAACTTTAATGGAAACTCTCGAAACATTTATAGTTTCCAAGGGTTCATTTCTGTAATTTTGCCGCCGAAATGAATCAAGAAGAATTAAATCAAAAATCGACCATACTTAGTAACGCGATGTCGTTGTACATGCAGTATGGTTTCCGCTCGGTTTCGATGGATCAGATTGCCTCGGAAATGGGCATATCCAAAAAGACCATTTACCGTTTTTTTTCCAGTAAATCGGAAATGATTCACGCTGGTATAGAGCAAATGGCGCAGGAGGTTAAAGTCTTCGCTTGTGGAATACAAAAAAGCACGGTCAATCCCATTGAAGCGCTCTTTAAAATGGACAAAGCGATGTTGGATTTTTTCACGCCTATGCATCAGCGAATGTTGTTTCAGTTGAAGAAATACTACGCAAAGACCTACAGTTTTTTGGAGCAGACAAAAAAAGAGGAGATGATTGCGGCAACTTTGGAAAATCTGCACTTGGGAATTGAGCAGGGTTACTACCGCAATGATATTGATCCGGAAGTGATTGCGCATCTTTATCTAGGTCAAGCTTATATCATGACGAACGACTCCTACTTTTGGGCTGCAGAACGACAGACGTATTTGCGCAGACAAGCTTTGCTTTATCATCTTCACGGTATCGTTTCTGAAAAGGGACGTCAATATCTCACAAAATACAACAACGAATGATTTTTCGAAAAATCCATTTACCAATTACTTTGAGTTTTTGGCTGTTAGCAGCATTTTCAACTCAAGCGCAGCAAACATCTTTTAGTCTGCGCGAGGCGGTAGTCTACGCTCGTGAACAGGCCTATTCTGTCCGCAATGCCGAGTACGATTACGATAAAGCTAAAAAGATTGTGAAGGAAACCGCTGCAATGGGTTTGCCTCAGTTGAGCTTAGGCGCGGATATGAACTACAATCAGCGTATTCCGCAACAGCCAGTTCCCGCACAGTTTATTGATCCCAATGCGCCAGAAGGTGAGTTTGTTCTCCTAGCCTTTGGTGTTCCGTACCAGTCGACCTATCGCGCGAATGCTAATATGTTGCTTCTCGACGGATCATATTTTGTAGCTCTTATGGCCAGTAGGGTTTTTAAGGAAATTTCCCGCCTGGATTTGGAGCAGAGTAAAGTAGATATTACCGAACAAATTTATAATGCCTACGGGAATGTCATTGTTGCCAAGGAACTCATCAGCATTTTAGAGCGCAATTTGGAGGCGTCAACTAAAACCCTCCAGGAGAACCAAGCTTTTTTTGCCGAAGGCTTTATAGAAAAACAAGATGTCGACCAAGTGGAACTCTTGGTGAGCTCATTGGAAAATAATATTGTACAAGCGAAGAACCAAGAGCGCATTGCCTTAATGACTTTGAAGTTGGTTATGGGCTATCCACAAGATAGAGCTCTGACGCTCACCGATGGGGTGGAGGTTTTCACTAAGTTGGGAGAGGTTGCCGATGTGATTTTGGAGTCAAATTTTCAACTCGACGAGTATTTGCCCTATCGTAGTGCCGAAACCGCTGAGCGTGCAGCTGTGCTTTCTTTGCGCAATGAACAAATGATGTATTTGCCTAGATTGACGGGCTTCTACAACTTTAGTCGCAATAATTTTGGGAATGATTTCAACTTTTTCCAGTACGATAATTTCTTTCGCTTCGACAATAATAATCCTTGGGTAACCTTCGCCGTTACGGGCTTTAGTTTGCAATGGGATGTTTTTACCGGATTTCGACGCTATGCCCGTACGCAGCAGATGCGCATTGACCTCGATCGTGCGCAAATGAACAAACGTAGGGTAAGTGAACAAGCCGAGATAGACTACCAACGCGCGAAGGGCGATATGCAGGTGGCCGTGAAAAATCTGCAAACAACCGCTCGCAATCGCGATTTGGCTTCCAATATATTGACGAATACCCGCACAAAATACCGTGAAGGTATTGTGGGTAGTTTGGAGCTCACGCAAGCTGAAAATCAGTTGCTTGAAAGTGAGCGCAATTATGTTAATGCCTTGTTGCAAATGGTTGCAGCTCGCAGTGCTCTTGAAAAAATTACCGGTTCTTTTAATTCGTATTAATCGCTTCATTATTATGACCCTCACCCGAACTTTACCCGCCGCCTTGCTTTCTTTTATGCTGATTTTTGCGGCCTCATGCAGTAAGTCTGCCCAAAACTCAGATGTAGATGCCGAAGACGTGTACGCTCGTCGTGTGGTATTGATGGCGCAAATCGATTCTCTGCAGAACTTGCTCACTCAGGTAGATGCTGAGTTGCAACGACTCGACACCAATTCCAATAAGAGTGCGGTTACGGTATATCGCAGTATGCGCGGCCAATTTGAACACTATGTAGAAATTTTTGGAACGCTTGAAGCCGATAAAAACGCCGATATCACTCCCGAAACTCAAGGAACAATTATCAACATCTTGGTTCGTGAAGGTCAAGAAGTGAAGAAGGGCGCTCTTTTGGTTGAGCTAGACGCCAGCGTTCTCGCCAACAATATTAAAGAAGCCGAAACACAACTTGAATTTGCGCGGACTGTTTTTCAAAAACAAAAACGCTTATGGGAGCAAAAAATTGGCTCAGAACTGCAATATTTGGAGAGTAAAAACGCCGTCGATAATTTAGAATCTCGCTTGCGCACGCTGCGTTCGCAATTCGACCAGACGCGTATTCGTGCTCCGTTCGACGGTCGGGTGGATGAAGTATTTGCCCGTATTGGTCAGTTGGCCTCTCCGCAAATGCCCCTTTTGCGTTTGGTGAATTTGAAAAATGTCTATCTCAATGCCGACGTTAGCGAGCGATATATTCGTCAAATTACGGAGGGAAGTAAGGCGCGATTGGAATTCCCGTCGCTCAGAGATACGGTTTTGACTACCGTAACCCAGACCGGAAGCGTGATTAATCCGGCCAACCGAACTTTCCGCGTGGTGTTTCGATTGGAGAACTCCAACGAATATTTCAAGCCCAACCTCATGGCTAATGTCTATATCTTGGATTATGTGAACGATAGTGTTGTCAGTATTCCTAACCGTATGATTCAGCAAGACCCGCAAGGAAACGATTACGTTTACATTGCCCTACCTGCAGATGATTCGGATGAAATTGCCATTGTGGAAAGACGACCAGTAACCGTGGGGTTGACCTACGCAGGTCGCACCGAAATTCTAGACGGGATAATGCACGGGGATTTGGTGGTAGACAAAGGTTCGCGTTCCATTAAATCCGATCAACGCGTTCGTGTAAGTGAAATTATTGAATCAGCTTCGAATGAGTAAGCAAAGTCTCGATCACACTGTAAAGAAGGAATTTAGCCTTTCTTCAAAATCTATTGAGAATAAAAACACAGTTTTTGTCCTCACGGTCATCATCTTTCTCGCAGGATTCCTTGCATATCGTGCAATGCCCTCGGAAGCTTTCCCGGAAATTGTAACGCCTGAGATATACATCAGTACTCCATACCCCGGAAATGCTCCTTTGGATGTGGAGAAACTCATCACCCGGCCGCTCGAAAAGGAGTTGAATGCCATCAGTGGTGTCGATGAAATCTCCTCAACTTCTACCCAGGGTTTTAGTAGTATTCGGGTGAAATTCGACTTTAGCATTTCTCCCGAAATAGCGCTTCAACGGGTGAAGGATAAGGTGGATATCGCCAAAAGTAGTCCCGATTTCCCTTCGGATTTGCCCGCAGATCCTAATGTTTTTGAGCTGAACTTCGCCGAATTGGTGCCCATTCTCAATATAAATCTTTCCGGGGAGTTTTCGGCCGATCAGCTGAAACTCTACGCGGAGTACCTAGAGGAAAAAATTGAGGCTTTGCCCGAAATCTCGGGAGTAGATATACGCGGGATGGACGAAAAAGAGGTGCGTATTTCCGTTGATCAGCGCGAATTGGAGTTGTTGAATTTGAGTTTCAACGACATCGCTCAGGCTATTCAAGGAGAGAACGTGTCGGTTTCCGGTGGTGATTTATTAATCGATGGATTTCGCAAAAGTGTACGTATTTCCGGTGATTTTGTAAGTATTTTGGAGATTGGCGATGTCATCGTCAAACACGAAGGGGGCAATATCGTGTACTTGCGCGATATAGCGGATATTTCGTTCGGGGAAAAAGAACGTGAATCCTATGCCCGCGAATTCTTTCGTCCGGTAGTTATGCTTGACGTCAAAAAGCGAGGAGGGGAAAACCTGATTATTGTTTCGGAAAAAATCAACCAAATTTTAGTCGATGCGAAAAACGATTTTTTACCGTCTAATTTGGATATTTCGATTACCAACGACCAAAGTGATTCGAGCAAGGCACAGCTGAGTGAGCTAGAGAACTCCATCATTTTCGGGGTGATTTTGGTGATCGTGGTATTGATGTTTTTTCTCGGGCTTCGCAATGCGCTTTTTGTGGGTATAGCCATTCCTCTGTCCATGCTTTTATCGTTTTTCATTTTGGAAATGCTGGGGATTACCCTCAATACAGTAGTGCTTTTTGCTCTGGTATTGGCTTTAGGTATGTTGGTGGATAACGGTATTGTGGTGGTTGAGAATATTTACCGACTGATGGATGAGGGTAAATCTCCCATTGCTGCTGCGAAACAGGGGGTAGGAGAGGTTGCTTGGGCCATTATTGCTTCTACTGCAACCACGCTTGCCGCGTTTATTCCTCTGGCCATGTGGCCGGGAATGTTTGGTGAGTTTATGAAGTTTTTACCCATCACGTTAATGACGGTTTTGGGGTCTTCACTTTTTGTTGCCTTGGTAATAAATCCTGTGCTGACATCTGTTTACATGAAAATTAAGGAAGACGCACCAAATTATCGTAGAATGTTTATTTTTTCTATTGTTATGATTTTGGTAGGGATATCTTTTTTGGTGATGAAAGTCTTTTGGGTTGGTAATCTGCTTATTTTCTTTGCATTGCTTCGCCCGTTTAATTCCTTTGTTATTGTTCCCGCCACACAGTGGTTTCAGAATAAATTTTTACCTCGTATTGAGAATTTATACTACCGAACTCTAACTTTCGCCTTAAAGGGTAAAAAGCCCATTGTGTTCTTTGTGGGTTCTATTTTGCTGTTGGTGTTTAGTATTTTTCTAATTCAAGTAGCGAGTCCTAAAGTGATCTTCTTTCCTGAGAATCAACCCAAGAAGGCGGAGGTATATGTGGAATTACCTATTGGGACAGACATTGAGGTTACCAATGAAGTTGCGTTGGAGTTGGAGAATAAGCTCCGCAGCTTGCTGGCCAAGTATTACGAGCCGGGAATTGATACTGTAGAAGTGCCGTATGCTCAACGCAGTTTTATGGTTAAATCGATTATTGCACAGGTAGGAATGGGGGCATCGGATCCCAATCAAGGACCTTCAAATGCTCCCACTCCGCATAAAGCTCGAATTGAGGTGTCTTTTGTGGATTTTCCACTGCGAAGAGGCGTGAGTACTGCCAAGATTTTGGAGGAGATAAGAAATGAATTGCGGGGATATCCCGGAGCACAAATCACCGTTTCTAAAGATGCAGTGGGTCCGCCGGCCGGTGCGCCTATCAATATAGAAGTTAGTGGTGATGATTACATCGAGCTTCTTGCTGAGGCTGAGAATATTCGTCGATTCATCAATGAAGGAGGCATTCGTGGTATTGAAGAGCTCAAGTTGGATGTTCAGATGGGTAAGCCCGAATTGCCAATTATTGTTGATCGTAGAAAAGCCCGAAGCTTAGGTGTTTCCTCTGGTCAGATTGGTGATGCTTTGCGAACCGCTTTGTTTGGAAAGGAAATCAGTACTTTCAAAGAGGCTAAGGAGGACTATCCCATTAATCTGCGATACAAAGATGAGTCGAGGTATAATCTAAATCGACTGCTTGACACACGGATTACCTTCCGTGATCCGGCTTCGGGAAGGATTAAGCAAGTGCCAATTTCTGCTGTGGCTGATGTGCAAACTTCCTCAACATTCAATTCAGTTAAGCGCATTGATCTCAATCGGGTTATTACCATAAGTTCCAATGTCAATGAAGGATACAACGCCAACGAAACTGTGGAGCAAATTAAAGAGCGTATGTCTGATTATGACATGCCCCTAGGCATGACGCTTTCGTTTACCGGTGAGCAAGAGAATCAGGCAAAGGAGATGGCTTTTTTGGTTCGGGCGTTGATGATTGCCGTATTTCTTATCTTTCTGATTATGGTTGCGCAATTTAATTCAGCAACCACTCCGTTTATTATCATGACTACGGTTGTGCTCTCGCTCATTGGGGTGTTTTTGGGGCTTGTAATAACCCAGATGGATTTTGTGGTAATTTTCACCAGTGTAGGTATCATATCCTTGGCGGGAATTGTTGTTAACAACGCAATTGTATTAGTCGATTACGCCAACTTATTACTGTCGAGAAAGCGAGTTGAAAAGGGGCTTAATGAGGAAGATAGACTGGTGCTTAATGATGTATATGAGGCCATTGTTGAAGCGGGACAAAAGCGACTTCGGCCGGTTTTACTTACTGCAATAACCACCATTTTAGGTTTACTGCCATTGGCTACCGGGATGAATATCAACTTTTTCACCTTAGTTAGCGCCTACGATCCGCAAATTTATTTTGGTGGCGATAACGCCGCTTTTTGGGGCCCAATGGCTTGGACGGTTATTTATGGTTTGACCTTCGCGACATTTTTAACACTCGTAATGGTGCCTGTCATGCTGTATTTGCTTAGCGCCATCAAAAGTCGATTCGGTATGCGTGTGGTGTAGTTTCTTTTGTGAAGGCTCTATGAAATATTGAATTAGAGGTTTGGAAGTTTGGAAGTTTGGAAGTTTGAAAGTTTGGAGTAGCTCAAATACCCCACAGCGTCGATCACCCAAATCAGCTAAACGACTAAACGCCTCAACGCCTAAACCCCCTGTAAAATATTGAATTAGAGG
>REDE01000061.1 GCA_007693635.1 Flavobacteriales bacterium
TTAATGGACTATAGAGCAGACGCAGGTCGCAGAACACGGGTGTGGGATACCTCGCCTGGGGCACTGGAAGATTCCGGGATATGAGGCCGACCACCATGCGTGGTCTGAGGTCTGAAGTCGGGGGTCGGAACGCCTTTGAATGCCCTGTGCGTTTTACCGCCAAGTATCATATAGATTCCCGTTCTACGGCTTTTTGGCTAGGAATGTACCGCGCCTCTTATCCTTCCTAAGAGCCCGCCCTGTCTCAAACGCCTAAACGCCTAATCTTAGCATTAAACTATCCCCAAAAGTTGACCGTTTTTACTGAATCTACTTTTTAGCAAATTTCTGATATTCATTTTTTGGTATTATTAAGGGCTTAAACAGCCAGCCTTGCGGGAAATGACCGAAATGAAAATAATCCGAAAAAATATACGAAAAATCCTAAAAAATTTCGTACATTGCAGAAGAGTTTTGCTCTCAAACTATTTAGTGTTTGTCCATAAAGTCAGAGAGCTTGGTTATGCTCAGTTGAATATCCAGTCATTTACGCTAGTAAACATCCTGATATGTAACAGACGCGCGCCCCGCTCTCAAACTTTCTAACCTAGTTACTTGCACTGAGTTTATTTATCCGTTTTCCTTTTTCTCAAACTTGCAATAATAGGAGAGAGGTCTTGTGATAATCATCGTATTGGGTTTTGTGATATCTTTTGGCGAAGCGACTCTGGTTGCGTGATGCACCTTACTGTAGAGAAGAATTAGGCGTTTAGATTTTAAATGAATTTTTTGTACCATAGGAACACAGAATCCTAAAAGGAATTTCTTAATGAAATTGTGCTACTCGTAAATCTTGCCCAAAAAGCATTGTGTGGGACACGTAGAGTTAAAATGTGAATTCCAACAGGTTGTAGTATGAATTTTTTACCTGTTTGAATATCCGACTTTTTCCTGATTCAGCGATGTTGTTTTTGAATTTCGGACTGTTGTTGCCTCAAGTAATTCGGGAAACGCTTGAAAACAACACGGCTTGACTTAAGCGTCATTCCGCAATTGTTTTCCGAAAATGTGACTTTAGAGTGGGGTTTAATTGATTGAATTTTAGATTTTTGAGTTTTAAAATGCATCTTTAGTGAAATTGCTGAAGCAAGGGATGTGAAAAATAAATATATGAAAGAACCATTAACGGTATCGTTTAACACGAGCTTCTTGAAAGAGAGCGCCATTAGTCTAGCAAAAATCCATAAGATTGCTGGCGGATCAGCTCATCTAAAACCCGTCAAACCCATTTTAGAGGCATCCAAAAATACGCTTACAGAAACCTATCGCACGCTATCTAAAATTGTTAAATCAGAGAAAGAAGTCTCCCCGGCTTCGGAATGGTTAATGGATAATTTTTACATTATTCAGGAACAGATCGTGCAGGTTGGTATTGACTTTCCACAGGCTTATCAAAAAAACATTCCCTTAATCGCTATGGGCGAACATAAGGGTTTTCCTAGGGTCTATGAAATTATACTCAACATGCTTACGCATACCGACAATGTTCTTGATTATGAAGTTTTAACCGAGTATATCAATAGTTATCAAGAGGAGGAGACGCTTCTATTGGGTGAACTTTGGGCAATTCCAATCATGACACGTCTTTTTTTAATTCAAATTCTAGCGGAAAAAGCTTCGAAAATATTGGAGCAAAAAAATATCAAAACCGAAGTCGAAAAATTTGTCTTGGAAATCGAGATGATGAATTTTCTGGAACCGGGAGCATTTTCTCAAGCTATTTCAGGCTGGGCCAAGTCACATTCAGACAATCTGGGATTATTGCATCTGTTGGAATTATTCAATCAATTGCAGTCTGCCGGAATGCTTCATGAAGAACAAAAGCGGTGGTTTAATTACCGGATCAACCAATATGAAATTACACTCGAAGATGCTTTGCGTCAGGAAGCACAAAAACAATCACGGCTCCAGGTAAATATTCAGAATGCTGTATTGTCATTACGTCAAACATCTGAAACTGAATGGTCTGATTTTGTTGAGGATTGCTCCATTATCAATAACATTCTCGCCAGCGATCCATCGGGGGATTTCTCAAATATGGATTTCCTTACCCGCGATAGTTACCGTAAAGTAGTAGAGAGAGTGAGCAGGCATTCAGATTTATCAGAGCAGGAAGTCGCCCAAATGGCTTTGGATTTAGCAAGGGAAAACTCGGATGTAATCTCTCAAAGCACGACAAAAAGTGTATTCGATGAAAATTTTGTAAAACAGCATATTGGATATTTTCTAGTTGGAGATGGGTATCGTGATCTTATCAGAAAATCGGGTTACGCAACTCCGCTAAGGGAGAGGATTCATCGATTATTTGAAAGACATTTTTCTTTATACCTACTCGCCATTTCTTTTCTTTCATTGGGATTTGTGGGCGCTCTATGGATCATTACCGGGGCAAATACATACACCACAACGCTTAGAATTGTGGTTGTCTTAATCGCTATTTTTCCGGCATTTGATTTATCAATTGCGGTAATCAATAGATTTTTTGCTTTTTTTCTACCTCCAAGGGTGCTACCGAAAATGAACAATAAGGAGGAAATTCCAAATCATTCGAGGACGCTGGTGGTTGTGCCAACACTATTTTCATCGATAAATGATGCCTTGCGCCAGATTGAAAACATGGAAGTTCAGTTCCTGGCAAATCCTGACCCCGGATTGCAATTCGCTATACTTTCGGATCTTTTAGACGCAGATGAAAAACATTTAGAGGGCGATGATTCCATACTGAATGCCGCCACATCTGCTATTCACGAACTGAATGCTAAATATTTTTCTCGTTATGGAGAACGGTTTTTTATGCTGCATCGCGAGCGCTTGTGGAATAAATCCGAATGCAAATGGATGGGTTGGGAAAGAAAACGCGGGAAATTGGAGGAGCTAAATAATTTGATATGTGACGCAAATAGTAAGACCTCCTACAACTTAATCGTGGGTGATTTTCTAAACTCAATAAAAACCACTCCCGTTCAATTTGTAATTACCCTTGATTCAGATACTAAGTTGCCTCCGGGTTCGGCCAAGAAACTAATCAGCACCATTGCTCACCCCTTGAACAGAGCTTATTATGATCCTCAAAAAAAGCGAATTACCAAGGGATACACAATCATTCAACCACGAATTTCGTTCTCTCCAGAATCGGCAAAAAGCACTTGGTTTTCTAAAATTTTCTCGGGAAATGTTGGCTTAGATCCCTATTCAGCAGCTGTTTCGGATATTTATCAAGACCTGACAGGAGAAGCGGTTTTCACCGGAAAAGGAATTTATGATGTTCGAGCATTTCATTGTGTACTGTACGAAAAATTTCCCGAAAACAGAATCTTGTCTCATGATCTTTTAGAAAGTGCTTATTTGAGAGCAGGCTTAGCCACGGATATTGAGTTGTTCGACGATTACCCCAGCAATTACAATACATTTTCCAAGCGGAATCATCGCTGGACCAGAGGCGATTGGCAAATTTCGGCTTGGTTATTTTCAAACGTACCCAGCCAAAATGGAAAAACCTCCAATCCCATTAATCTCTTATCAAGATGGAAAATATTTGACAACTTACGTAGATCACTGAACTTTCTGTTTTTACTTATCTTTTTTATTTCCGGTCTCTTCTGGCTGCCCGGGTCGGGTTGGATTTGGGTGGTGTCGGCTTTTGGGATTCTCGCCTTTCCTACGTATGTCAGTTTATCTAGTGATTTACTAAACAGACAAGCTCGGGTTCGGTGGAAAATCCACATGGTTAAAGTAAAGGATAATCTGAGAATTAATACCGTACAAGCAATCTCCACCGTGGTTATTCTGCCACATCAGGCGTTTATTCAGCTCGGTGCAATTTTTAGAACCTTATACCGATTGTTCATTTCTAGAAAATGGCTATTAGAATGGACAACAGCCTCGCATCAAGAGCGGAAGGGCGCAATGACGTTAATGGGCTACTTTAGAATGATGATTTTTTCGGTGCTTATGGGGATTGCGATTTTCACAGTAGCGTATATTCAATTTCCTTTTTACCTGTGGATTGTCACGCCATTTTCTATTTTATGGACATTGTCTCCCATTTATGTTTGGTTAATTAGTCAACCCATAAAGAAGCGGGTTGCTTTTGTTTCAGACGAAGAAAAATTTCGTTTACGCATGTACGCCCGTCGGACATGGTTCTTTTTTGAACGCTTTGTAAATGATAAATCTTCTTGGTTACCACCCGATAATTATCAGGAAGACCCTCCACTTTTGGTGGCGGAACGAACATCACCTACCAATATAGGACTTGCCTTGGTGGCCAATCAAACGGCCTACAATATGGGATATATTACCATTGGGGTTTTGCTCGATCGGCAAATTAAATCACTTAATGCTATCCGATCGTTAGAGAAATATCAGGGACATCTATTTAATTGGTATGATACCAAACGTGGAGAGGTGCTTAATCCCAGATACGTTTCCACTGTTGATTCGGGAAATCTTGCAGCCAGCTTAATTGTGGCTAAAGAAGCGGTAATTGCAGTAATGGACTCCAAAGGATTCAATAAAGGCTTCGTTTCCGGACTTAGGGACACTTTATGGACTATTCAAGAGATTTTTAGCGAGATTAAAAGTCACGAGGATATTGATGCTTCGCACCTAAATAAAATTCTCCGTGATTCAAATTTGCTGCTGGAAACCCTTAAGGAGCAGGGGTATTCATCCCTAAATCTTGATTTGCTGAATGCTTTGAAAATAAATGCGCGAAGTCTTGATTCGATTGAGCTTTCGTCTTTAAACAATAAAATGGATGAGCGATTGATTGAAAACTTGCTCTTTTGGATAAAAAGTCCTCTAGTGCAAATTGAAAAGGCTATTGAGGAGTATGAACGCCTAATACTCCCCGAAAATTTTCAAGTAGATAATTATTCACCCAATGAGTTACACATTTTATTCGAAAATAAATTTCAAGACTATCCATGCAGGCAACTTTTCGAACAATGGCGTGTACAGGCTGACGAAATTGTTTTCTATGCGGAGCAACTGATCCAGGAGATGGATTTTTCTTTTCTCTATATCAAAAGCCGAGGATTATTCAGTATTGGTTTTAATTTGGATATATCCCAGTTTGATAAAAGCACCTACGACTTGTTGGCAAGTGAAGCACGTATAGCGTCCTATATAGCCATCTCTAAAGGTGATGTTCCTGTAGAGCACTGGTTTCGAATGAGTAGACGACTCACTAGCATAAACAATGAAGAAATTTTACTCTCATGGGGAGGGACCATGTTTGAATACTTGATGCCCTTACTTTTCATGAAACCCTATCCGGATACTTTGATGAGTCATACTTTTCAGAATGTTATTGATTGGCAAAAAAAATATGCCAATACACGAGGTTTACCCTGGGGGTTTTCGGAAAGTGCTTATTACTTTCTCAACATTGATTTGCATTACCAGTACCGCACCTTTGGGGTGCCTGGACTTGGTTTAAAACGCGGATTGGCCGACGAATACGTAGTTGCGCCTTATGCCTCCTTACTTTCCTTAATGGTTGATTCAAAAAGTGCCATCCAAAACCTCAAGGAAATTGAAAAGGTTGGAGGGTTTGGATTAATGGGGTTTTACGACGCTATTGATTACACTCCTTCGCATATCGTGGAAAATGTACCATTTAAATTAGTGAAAACTTACATGGTACACCACCACGGAATGAGTTTAATCGCATTGGACAACTTTCTGAACGACTGGTCGATTAGTGAAAATTTCCACGCTGATTCGCGTATAAAAAGCTGTGAGCTCCTATTGCAGGAAAGAATACCTAGAGGTGCTCCAATCAAAGAGCCACATCCTATTGATTCAGAACTTGAGCCGAGCTCGAAAACCTCCACACAACACATCGCTGAACATGCAGGGATAGATGCCCTTGATAGCAATCCACCAAGATTACACACATTATCCAACGGCAATTTTTCAACCATGATAACGCATGCGGGCACGGGCTTCTCCAAGGCCGAGACAATTATGTTAAACGGATGGAAAGCCGATTCGGTAATCGATCCACTCGGACTATTCTTTTACATCAAAGATATGGAAACCGGTGAATTTTGGTCGGCCATGCACCAGCCGGTAAAGAGCAAGCCCGATAGATATGATACGTGGTTTCATAACGGAAAAGTAGTTTGCTCACGCGTGGATAACTGGATCGAGACCACTACAGAAATTTGTGTTTCACCCGATCATCAAATTGAATTGAGAAAACTCAGCTTCACAAATTACTCCGATCGAATACGCATTCTAGAAATCACTAGTTATGCGGAAGTTATGTTAAACCGCTTGGTTGATCACAACGCCCATCCTGCCTTTTCGAAGTTGTTTGTAGAAACCGAATTCCTCGAGGAGAGTCATTCCATTATTGCCAAAAGAAGACCCCGCAGCAAGGAGGAAACCCCACTTTATTTGATACATACCTTCGCCTGTAGCAATCAGGTTGATGAGTTAAAGCCTTTTAGTTTTGAAACAGAAAGGTCCAATTTTATAGGCAAAGGCCGATCTTTGAGTAATCCACAGGCAATGGATGAGGGAAATAACCTCAAGGAATTTCAGGGAAATGTTTCGGACCCTATCGTTAGTTTACGAAAATACATCAAGCTTGACGCTCACGAAAAAGTGACTTTAACTTTTGGACTTGGCTTCGCAAAATCACGAGAAATGGCTTTGCAAATAGCCAACCAGTACGATAGTCAGCTTGCTGTTAATCGCGCCTTCGACTTGGCCACCATTTATGGCTTTGTGGAGTTGAACCATCTAGCGATTAAAACCAGTCAAGCGCATCTTTTCCAAAAACTCTCATCGTATATTCTCTACGCTGACCCCGCACACCGAACAGATCATCATACCTTCCTTAGCAATCGGAAAAAGCAGCATGACCTTTGGGCTTACGGGATTTCCGGCGATTTCCCGTTGATCATTTTTAGAATTAATGAAACCAATCAGCTCAAACAAGTAAAGCTTATTCTCAAAGCACACTCTTTTTGGCGAAAACGAGGTATTGAATCAGAGCTTCTCATTATCAATGACCATGCACCCGGATACATAGATGAAATTCAAGAATCTATTCAAATAGCTGTAGAATCCTCGCTTGAGAGAGAGGTGTTTAATAAAAGGGGTGGAATTTTTCTCTACCGGGCAGATAAAATCCAACCAGACGATATTATACTCTTATCGAGTGTAGCCCACGCTATTTTCAACAAACAATTGCCGGTCTTTCCTCAAATCAATCAAAGTCTAAAAACCAATTCATGGTATAAGGGTGGGGGAGAGCCTGCCTACACTCCATTGCAAGAGACTTTCATACATGCAGAGGTTTTATTTGCAGAGCAAAGTCGCGATTTGCAATTTTGTAATGGCTATGGAGGTTTCTCCAAAGATGGAAATGAATATCATATTTTGGTACGAACCGATCTGAACACCGGTTTGCCAATTTTGCCTCCCATGCCGTGGATTAATATTATCGCCAATGCCAACTTCGGTTTTAGCGTTTCTGAGCGCGGAGCCGGTTACACTTGGAGTGAAAATAGTCGGGAAAACAAACTCACTTCATGGTCTAACGATCCGGTTACGGATACGCACTCTGAGGCTTTTTATATTCGTGACGAGGAGAAAATGAAATTCTGGTCGCCGTGCCCAAATCCCGTAAGTGATTTAGGTTTTTACCGCGTGATTCACGGATTTGGATTTAGCAGTTTTGAGCATATTTCCAATGGACTTAGGCAAAATCTCGTGCAGTTTGTCCCCAAAGACGCGTCTGTAAAAATCTCTCAGCTGGTTTTGGAAAACAGTAGTGATCGTATTCAAAAACTCTCTGTTTTCAGATATCTTGATAGGGTTTTAGGGGTTGATCGAAGCATTTCTTCACGTTTTGTCAATCAGGAGGTTTCCGTTGATGGTAAAACACTTTACGCAACCAATCATTACAACAATGAATTTGCTGGGCGAACGGTTTTCACTTCAGTGGTACATTCCTTGGCAGATGCGGAATATAGCTACACTACAAATCGACAGTCCTTTATTGGTAGAAATAGATCGTTGAATAGTCCGCATGCTCTTACCTCTCAAAAAAGACTGGATAAAAGCATGGTTGTCGGAGGCGATACATGCGCTGCCATGCAAAGCATTTTTGAACTCAAACCCGGTGAACAAGTTAAACTCACGTTTTTAGAAGGTGAGAGCAAGAACAAAGCAGAGGCAGAAGCCATCATTAAACACTATTCAAATCTTGATGCCGTTGAAATTGAGCTTGCTAAGGTCAAATTGTTTTGGAAAAATACACTTTCAAAAATCCGGGTTTCAACACCCGATGCGTCGTTAAATGTAATGATGAATGGATGGTTGTTGTATCAAAATTTATCTTGTAGAATGTGGGCACGTACTGGATTTTACCAGTCGGGAGGTGCGTACGGATTTCGTGATCAATTGCAAGATGCGACAGCGGCTTTATATCTTGATTCTAACATCCTAAGAGAGCAGATTTTAAAACACGCAAAACAACAATTTTTAGAAGGTGATGTACTGCATTGGTGGCATCCACCAACGGGTAGAGGCATACGTTCTAAAATTACGGACGACCGACTTTGGTTAGCCTACGCATTGGAGTTTTATTTAAAGTCCACCGGTGATGATTCTATTTTATCGGAAAAGGTCAATTACATCAGTTCTCGTGAATTGAAACCAAATGAACACGAAGCCTATCTGCATCCTACCAAATTAAGGGAAGTGGGGACCATATATGAGCATTGCTGCAAGGCGATTGATATTTCGTTGAAGTTTGGAGCCCACGGTTTGCCGCTTATTGGCGGTGGCGATTGGAACGACGGAATGAATCGAGTGGGTGAAAAAGGACAGGGTGAAAGTGTTTGGCTCGGATTTTTTCTGTATCGCATTCTCATTGATTTTGATAAAATTTGCCGTCAAATGAATGATGATGCGCGAGCCGATCGTTACAAGTTGGTCGCGGAAGAGATAAAGGAAAAATTGAATTCCGAAGGTTGGGACGGGAAGTGGTATCTACGCGCTTTTTATGATGACGCAACGCCTTTGGGGTCGTCGGAAAACCAGGAGTGCCGAATTGATGCAATTTCTCAAGCATGGTCGATATTTTCCGGTGTGGCTTCCAAGGAAAGAGGAATGCAAGTGTTAAAGGCCGTTGAGGAGCACTTGGTTTCGAAAAAAGATAAATTCATACGTTTGCTTACCCCGCCCTTTGACAAAACCGACAAAGATCCCGGTTACATCAAAGGATATATCCCCGGTGTACGAGAAAATGGCGGTCAGTACACACATGCAGCCCTTTGGACGGTGAAAGCTTTTGCCGAAATGGGAATGGGTGAAAAAGCCGTTCATTACATGAATATGATTAATCCGCTTAATCATTCCTTAGACCTGGAGTCGGCAAACAAATACAAAGTAGAACCATACGTGGTCGCTGCAGATGTGTATGGTGAAAATCTATTAACCGGACAAGGCGGTTGGTCGTGGTACACCGGCTCTGCGGGGTGGATGTATCGAGTGGGCTTAGAATCCATTCTTGGTTTTCAACCAAATGGAGATTCCATTCTACTTAATCCTGCCATATCAGAAAGCTGGTCTGAGTTCAGTATCGACTTCACTTTAGATGACAATGAAACCATTTACCACATTCAAATTCTTAACCCAGATGGGCTACAATCCGGCTTGCTTGAAGGCACTATTGACGGACAAAAAGTCAATTTCAATCACTCGCCGGCGCACGTTCCGCTCATAAAAGACCAGCGAAAGCATCACATTAAATTGAAAATCATACCCAAATTCTCTTAACCGATGCAACGAAGCTCAAAGCTGGTACCGCCCTTATTAAAGACCAAAGCTATGTTCACGGTTGTGCTGCCAAGAAGAAAAAGTTAGGGAAAAGTTCGGGACACAATTGAAAAGAAGTAAAAGAAAAATTGCAATCAAAATCACCCACCAAACTCAATAAAAATGCTTTAACTATTTTGGAGATGGCATATATATCCAGGGAAACGACTATTCCCGAAATGGCAAAGAAAATTGGTGTTACGGAAAGGGCAATTGAAAAAAACATCCAAAAACTCAAGGAGGCCAAACTCTTAGAAAGAATGGAAGGGCGCAAAGACGGTATTGGAAAGTGAGTGAAGAGTAAACCCATCCGTTTTGGCGTTGTAATATACATAGGTAAAATTTGCACCCTTGATTTTAAATTGGTCGAATTTGATCACTTTCAAAACACTATATCTAAATGCATATAAAAAGGATGCGGAACATTTATTTATATGCAAAAGCGTATATTTAAAATAAATTCACTACATTTATATGCAAATGCATATACCATGGATCAATTATCGGAATTTGTAAAGTCCAGAAGGAAGCAATTGGGTTTGACTCAGGAAGAGTTTGCCGAAAAATCCGGCGTGGCATTAACGGTAATACGAAAAATTGAGCAAGGCAAAGACAACTTGAGCTTATCTAAAGTAAACCACGTTTTGATGCTTTTTGGTCATGTGTTAGGTCCAATCAAATACAAGAATGATGCGACAGGGAATCGTTAAATACAACAACGAATTAGCTCTGTTTACAAACGATTGGCAACATGGTATCCCGAGGCTATCCAACTCATCGAAATGTCTTTTTTAACGGACGATCACAAAAACCGCTACAAAGAATTACTAGCTGAACGCGTAAAAATATTTACTGCTTAAGGTGCGGCAGCAATACACTTTTAACAAACTTCCTCACTCCCTCACTCCCTCACCTCCAACCCCCCAAACTTCCCCAACCTCTTCGTAGGTAAACCCATCCGTTTTGGCGTTGTTGCACCAGTAACAGGACATCACGCAGTTGTCTTTCGTATATTCTTTGTTGGAGTTTTTGCGGTGTGACCAGCCTTACACCTTCAAAATCCCAT
>REDE01000172.1 GCA_007693635.1 Flavobacteriales bacterium
GCTAATTGCGGAAGTACAACTGTAGCAGGAACTAATAATGTTACTAGTTTTCAAATTGGTGTAGCTGTTAATTCCAATAATCAATATCCAAATGATGTGAGTGTTCCTGGTACCTGTAATACTGCAGTTGCAGCAACTGCATTTGATACCTTAGTTGTTAGGCCTGGAACGACGCTTACTTTTACTGGGAATCCTTCAGTTGTTGGTGTAGACGGGCTTGTCCTTGTTGTTTATGGTACAGTGAATTGGACTGGTGGTAATGCAAATGCAAGACGACGTGCTAATTTTCAACTCGGATCAACCACAATTATAAAACCTGGTGGTGCTTTCAATATAAGCGCAAATCAAAATAAAGACATAACAATTGATGGCGTTTTAATTATTGAGAGCGGAGGCGTATTAAATGCTGGTTCAGCTGTTGGAGGCGATAACTTTACAATAAATGGCGATGGAGTTCTGCAATTAGACGGAGTACTTATTGCTAATAGTTTGACTAATGACGGTGCAATTGTAGGTACTGGTGATATTTCAACAGCAACTTCTTCTGGTTCAGGTACTGTCAATGGAGTACCTGACCCTCCTACTAGTGGCAGTTTATCTGAAGTCGGACCTACTTGGAACGGAACCTCATGGACTCCTTCTCCTGCAAACGGACTTACAGCAATTATTAACATTTCTGGAGGAAATCCATTTACGGCTTTACAGAATATTGTTGTTTCTTCTTTAAATGTAAAGGCTAACGCTACAATGGATCCTAATCAGAACATTAATATTTCCAATAATCTTATTTTAGATGATGGGGTTACTTTAACATTAGGGGCATCATTAGCCGGTTATTCAATGTTGAAATTTGGTGGTGAAACTGAATTCGGAACAGGTGCATCTGTAGTTCAACAACAAAATCTTCCTGGTGGCTGGCACATGGTTTCTGCTCCGATGAATGCAACTAATGCTGGTTTCTTTGGTGGTATTGGTACACAAGCCGCTAATGGAAATAACAACACCCAGAACTTCTTTAGCTGGAATGGATCTGATTTTGTTAATTTAGCAAACAACAGCGCAGCCATTCAGGCTGGTCGTGGATACTATGGTTTCGTTGGGAACTTCGGTTTTCAAGACCCTGGTGTGCATCCTTTTTCTGGAACCCCAAATACTTCAGTTACTTTTCCATCTTTAACACCTAGCAATACCGAAGCTTTAACTAACGTAACAGTCGATGGCACTAATGGTCGATTTGGCTGGAGTATGCTGGGTAATCCTTTTACCTGTGCTTTGGATTTTTCTTCATTGTCAACAAATGATATAGAAGATGCTTTTTACATCTTTGATCCTTCTGCAGGTTCTGATGGGGAGTTTGTTTCAGTCTCAGGAGCTGGTCTTGGAACTACATTTATCGCACCTTTGCAGGCATTCTGGGTTCGTTCAACTGGTGCAAATCCAAGTTTGGGAACTGCAACAATGTCTGCCAACGGAACTGTTTCTTCTTCGCCCGACTTCCTCCGTACTGGCAATACCTTTGATCGCGTGGTGCTACGTAGCACCGAAGTGGCGAATCCAAACTTCAAAGACCACACGGTGATCGCGCTTATCGAGAACACTACAGATGGTTTCGACAACGGCTGGGATGCGCGTAAAATGATGCCTTCGGAAAATACGCCGGGTATCTACACCATCGGTAACGCTGAGGGATTGGCCAACAACGCCATCGACTACGGTCCGAACCGCAGCGATAAGAAATCCATCGACTTGGCTTTCCGCGCGTCTAAGCAAGGTGCAAACTACAGCATCCGCTTCGATGAGGACTTCATGGTGAACGAATACACCATCTACCTCGAGGATAAATTGTTGGGTCAGTTCCACGACTTAAAGAGTGGTGACTACGTTTTCGCAAACGATACCAATAACCGCGAGCGCTTTGTGGTACACTTCCGCTCGGGTGCGCTTAGCTCCGACTTGGAATTTGCCAACGCAGCAAATCTTCGCGCTTGGGTTTACGAAAATACCGCCTACATCCACCCGAACGTGGATCTTGGTCGCAGCGATATCCGCATGATGGACATGAGCGGCAGAACGGTATTCAATACCTCGGCAGACTTACATAAAAATGAGCGTTACGATATCGCCCTTCCACAACTTAAAGCTGGTGTGTACTTGTTGCAAGTCGGCGGACAAAAAGTGGTGAAGGTTGTGCTGAGGTAGGTGAGGGTTGGAGGGTTGGTTAATCGTTTAATCGTTTATTTGTTGAGTCCGCTCTAAAAAGGATGATTTCAATCAAAATCGACGCGGAGTGGATTTTGGCAGAAAGGGACTTTTTAGAGTGGACTCTTCGTTTATTTGTTTGGGCGATGTGGGGTGTGATGCCAGGTGGGAGTCTTTTCAAAAAAGTGTGTCAAGGATCCCATAGATTCAATCTGTATGGCATGTGCATATTGAATAGTGATGACGCTAAAATATGCACAGTAATTAGTCGATTTTCCGGAGATTGCAACTTAGACAAAACTTAGTCAATAGACCTAATTATCATAAAATGTGGATTTTAGATATTATTTTTTTAGTCGTTATTTTTTAGCTTGTCTAAGTTTTGTCTAGTTTTCAATTGATGATTAATGCTTGTAATTGCCATTACTTTGCTACAAAAAATAATTAATGAGTTACTTCAATACATGACAATACTTTCAACTTTTTCAGTAGAGCTAGCTCTTACTTTATCATTATTGCTTTTTGTAGCAATTAATTTGATTAAGACCATACGCGATAGTTAGTGAATTCACTTAAAGCCTACATTTTATATGAACAGAAGTAAATTTTTTTTAATTGTTGGAGCTCTGATAATTTTAACTCCAGTATTTGTTTACGCTCAACCACGTCCGCCGAGTGTTCCTGTGCCTCTCGATGGTGGTTTGCTTGCTCTATTGGCTGCGGGTGCTGTCTTTGGAGCTCGGAAGATAAAAAATACAGAAGCTTAGGTCTTAATCGATCAATCGTAATGAAAAAAATCATTTTGCTTTGGATTTTGTTTCTAGGAACAAATTCAATTTTTGCACAAGGCGCTGGAATTCAACCTTCCGGTAACGGCACTTCATCTGAGCCTTATCAAATTTCTAATCTTACGCATTTAGAATGGATTATTGCTAACCCTACTTCCTGGGATAAATATTTTGTACAAACTGCTAATATCAATGCAGCGGCGACTAGTAGCTGGGGGACTCACTTAAACGAAGGTTGGATTCCTATTGGAAATTCAACAACAAAATTCACCGGAGTTTATGATGGTCAAGGATTTGCCGTATCTAATTTATCTATGAATCGATGGCAAATCCAAAATGCTGGTTTTATCGGCTTTGCTAATAATGCGACTATAAAAAATCTTCAGGTATTGGAGGTCGATTTTCATAATTATAACAGTAATATTGGAATTATTTGCGGTAATGCAGAAGGAACTACAAATATTTCGTACTGTGTGAGTTCTGGATCATTGACTTTAAATCAAAATGCTAATTCTGTTGGTGGAATATTGGGAAATGCATCTGGTTCAGGGATCATAATTGAATATTGCTTCAGTAGCGCATCAATTAATGCAGTATCATGGGCTGGTGGAATTGTGGGCAATATGGGACTAGGCACGATTCGTTTTTCTGCCTTCACAGGGGTTTTATCGGGTGGAACAAGTTTATTTGGAGGTCTTGTTGGACTGTCTGGAGCTGCATTGATTGCCTACGGAAATTATGTTTCGGGAATTGTTCCTTCAGGAACTAATGTTTTATTTGGTAATGAAGGTAGTTTAATTGTCGCTCCGGCTAATGAACCAATCAATGTATTTAACAACGAACTAAATCCTGGAGTTCCCTGCGGTTGCGCTGCAGGTAGTACTGTTGGATTATCTTCAACTGCAATTACAGATCCGCAAGAGTATCCAGCCAGTTGGTTTGAACAAACAGGAATGGCCATTAATCAGGATGTCAATAATAATTTGCCATTTCCAACCAATAGTCCGGCTCCGCCACCGGGCCAGCCCCGGAGTATTTGGATTGGTGGCTCTGGAAATTGGACCGATGCAGCAAATTGGACTGGTGGGGTGCCGACGGGAACTCCCTTGCCGATTGTCGAAATTCCAAGTGGTAATCCAGTTTTTTCAACGTCAACACCATTAGATGTTGCCGGAATAATTATTAATGATGGAGCGTCACTTCAAATTTCGGGAAACGCTAAAGTAAACGTTGTTGGAAGTATTGTTAATGCGGGTAATATTGTGTTGGATGAGGAAAACGATGGAAAGGTTGGTCTTTTGCGTTTTACTGGGGCTTACTCCGGGGGAGGATTGGTAGAAATGAAACGTCAACTTATAGCAAACCGTTTTGTGATGATTTCCACACCATTCGACGCCAATACGGCTGGACATTTTGGTGAAGTAGGAACCAGCTTTCATCCTAATGCACAAAACTTTTTCCGTTGGAATGGTCAAGACTATGTAAATGTAACTTCAAATTCTTCCTCAATTTCACCGGGAGAAGGTTTTTTCGGGTTTGTTGGAACAGCGGGATTTGTCCAAACTACCGGAAAGCGTTCTTTTAGTGGTCGGCCTAATACACAAGCCTCGTACGTATTGCCGGCAGGTAATCAAACGGCCTCGAACCACCCAATGCAGGCTGGAAGTATTACTGATAACGGATGGAATTTGGTTGGTAATCCCTTTTCTTGTGGTTTAGATTTCACAAAACTAGAAAGAACTGGGGTTGCGAATTCGTTCTATATATATAATCCGGCAACAGATAATTATACATATTATTCAGGAGGTGGAATTACTTCTGCAGTTATTCCTCCCATGCAAGCCTTTTGGCTACTGGCAGATAATGCAAGTCCTTCAATAGCAAATTTGACTATGAATCAAGTTGGTACATTGAGTGATAATGTGTCAGCACAGTTCCGAGGAGGCATTAATAGAATCGTTTTACAGGTTGTTGATCAAACGGATTCAATAATGCGTGATCAATCTGTGATTGCTGATGTATTTGGAACATCAGATTCTTTCGATGCGGAGTGGGATGCTTATAAATTCCTAAATGGTGGACTGAACCCAAGTTTGTTCACAACCGATAAACAGCATTATTTAGCAAATAACGCTACCGAGATTCCATTTTCAGGTCGAAAATCTATGGAACTTGGATTTAAGTCGGCCCGTCATCAAGGAGTATTTCGATTGGGACTTCTGCCAGAGTGGATGACCGAGACGGTTGCAGTCTATTTAGAGGATACAAAGCTTAATAAATTTATCAACTTGCATGATAATCAATACTTTTTTACACACGACACCAATGATGTGGGACGATTTATTGTTCATCTGCATAAAGGTGTTTTGAGTGTTGAGGATTACAACGATATCTCAGTATCGGAGAAGAGCACGCGGTTATGGGTGTATGACGAATTTGCATACGTGATTCCAGCTTTTAACTCTACATTATCGGATGTCGTTATTTTATCCGTAGATGGTCGAAGAATTTTTGAATTTCAAACACCATTGCACGAAAGCCAAAAATTGCAGTTCGATTTGCCGAAATTGAATACTGGAGTATACATTTTGCGTATTAGTGACGGTGTAGGGAATAATACACAGTATAAGTTCCTTCGATAAACCTAAATGAGTTGTGTGGGTAGAGCGCAGTCTATAATCTTTAGTGATTTGACTGCGTTCTTTTTGTTGTACAAATGTTAGACAGCGCCACTAAGTATTTCATAATCAATATACAGTGATTTCATTTAGAAACATAATATAATGCTTAGTTAATAATAAGTTATATTACTTTTGCCGCACGACAAATTACTTTCATAATTTATTTATCATGAAAACTTTCATTTTGTTTTTAATCTTGACTATTCCGGTTTTTGTTTTCGCACAGCCGCGTCCACCTAGTGTCCCCGTGCCACTTGATGGAGGTATTGTATTATTACTTGCTGCCGGTGCTGCATATGGAATAAAGAGACAACGAGATAACGCCTAATATAATAACTTAATTTTTTCTTAAATGAAATCGCAAACACAAATCAAGCGAGTGTGTAACACTGTCTTTTTGACTTTCGGTTTATTTATCTGGACCGAAGTTGCATTTGCGCAGTTGCCTTATTTTGAGTCTTTTACGGGGTCTACAGCTACAGGGGTTACCGTTGCTGGTAGTGCAACTCTAACCGATACGAATAGTAATCCCTTAGGGGTTTTGAGATTGACGGATAATGCTATCAATCAAACGGGTTACGTATTTAGTGACGCGACCTTTCTTCCTGCTGGTGGACTCGAACTGGAGTTTGAATTTTTCGTCTACGGAACGCAAGCTTCCTTGGCCGACGGATTTAGCTTTTTTCTCTATGACGGAAGCGTAGATGCTGCAAACTTTCAAATCGGAAGTGCTGGTGGAGCTTTGGGCTACTCACAGAGGTCTTTACAATTACCAACCGCACAATTTCCCGGTGTTTCAAGAGCGTATTTGGGAATAGGTTTTGACGTCTTTGGTGGATTTACGCGTAATAATGAAGGTAAACAAGGGGGATTTTCAGCAACAACTCCTAGAAGTATAACCCTCCGTGGTGCTGGAGATGGTAATGCGCTTATTCCTAATAATTATCCTTTTCTTACAACTTATCAATTTCCAAACATTGATCCTTACCACTTTCCTCAACAGGGAACTCGTATTTCTGACTCTACAGACTCACGTTATCGTAAAGCCCTTATTCGTTTAAAACCCAGAACTGGTATTGGTTTTAATGTGGATGTGTTTATAATTAAAGGTGGGGCAACTTTTGATACAGTAAAAGCTATTGAAAATTATAGTTACGATACACCAGTACCTCCGACTTTGAAATACGGAATTGCCGGAACAACGGGCGGGACTCGTAGCATTCAAGAGATTCGCAATCTTAGTGTAAAGGCATATAATCCAATGATAATTCCTCCTACTGCTGAAGATATAATTTTAACTAGCTGTGAGAACACCTCTATCACTATTGATTTTGCCTACTACGCTAGAATTTTTGGATGCCCAGCGAATTGCATAAATCCCAATTCTATTGACTTGGATCCAATAAATAACCCAGGTACTGATGATCACACTTTTACAGTTGCCGGAAAAGGGACATTTACGTATAATCAAAACACACAATTGATTGAATTCGTTCCCGTAACGGATTTTGATGGCGATGTAGAAGTGGATTACACTTTTGCAGATGTTTCGGGAACACGTTCTGGTCCTGCAAAAATTATAATTGATGTAGTTCCGGGTGGAACGTGTTCCGATATCAAATTATCGGTTTCACGGAGTTCAAGTTCTCCATCGGTTGGCTCTCAAGTCACTTATACCTTTACCGCTGAAAACTTAGGCCCCGCTAATGCCACCGGCGTTAATGTCAATTTACCAGCTAGTATTCCTTCAGGTTTTACTTTTGTTTCTGCCATTCCATCGGGTTCATCAACGTATAATTCTTCAACAGGTGTATGGAATATTGGAGGTATTAATTCATCGTCAAGTGAAACTTTAGAAGTCGTTTTTACGGTTAATAAAAATGATAATCATCACTTTAAAGTAACTGTAGAGTCTTCTTCGATTGATTTTAATCCTACGAATGACACCGCCTTTGCTATAGTTACCGCGTATCCATTACTTCGTCACGATGCATCTGTTGGAATTGTCGGAATTACAGTGAATGGTGATTTATCTACAAATGATAAATTTAACACCAAACCTTCGTATACATTTGTTTCGAGTCAATCTTCCAATCCTACATCAACATTGCCGACAGTTAATTCTAACGGAACTTTTAGTTTTACAGAAACAACTCTTGGAGCCTATCACTTCTTGGTTCGCGCAAGTTATGCCGGTGAACAGTGGGATGATACTTTAAGTATTTTCATGGTTGATCCTAATAATCCCACAGGAAATCCAGTTGCAGCCTATCCGGATTACATTGTTACCCGCTCATTGGTCAACCAACCAGCTAATCGAACGGTTGATGTTATTTCTAATGATAAATCAGGAAATTGGGGAGGGAGTATAGATCCAAGCTCTCTAAGTATAATTGAGATGCCAACTCATGGCACTGCAACCATCCCCACCGGCGATAACCGCATTCGCTATGTTCCTAATGCGGGTTTTAGCGGTCAAGATAAAATAGTTTACGAAATTTGCGATAATTCTAGTAATTGTGCGCGCTCTACGGTTTACGTTACCGTATTAGGGCCTGGAGAAATAGCCTTAACCCTCGCTGGAGATAATAGTTTTCAAACGGAACAGGCTACCCAACGTAATGTTATTCTATCAGAAGGGCTTCATAACCACAGTATGACCTTTCCATTTGCATCTTTAACATCAACATTGGTTTCAACAACACCCAATGGCCAACTTTCTTTAAGCTCAAATGGCGCGTTTACATATACACCTAATATTGGTTTTTCTGGGGTTGATCGGTTTGTTGCTGATGTTTGCGCAAGTAGTAATTGCTCGAGAATAACCGTGCAAATCATAGTTTCTCGAGGTAATGTTTGGACGGGTTCGATTGATTCTGATTGGGAAAATGCCGGGAATTGGCTTATTAATGCTGTCCCTCCAAGTAATACCAGTGTAGTTGTTTCTATCCCTCAAGTTACTGCTCCAAATGTCTATCCTTCCATTTCTAATCAAGCTAACGAAGTTCGGGTCGGTATATTAAAGCTAGCGGAAAACACTCGTCTAACCGTAGAAGCCGGAAGCGCAATTTTTGCTCAAAATAGTATTGAAAACGCTGCGGGCGCTAAAATTACTCTTGACGCTAACGCTACTGGTTACGCTCAATTGCGATATCAAACCAATTCTTACATCGGTACAGGTACGGTTATTCAACGCATGTACATTGAGGGAGAGGGATGGCATCAAGTATCTATTCAGATGCAAGGACAAACTGCTTCTGTTTTCGGTCAAGTGGGTACGGATAGGCATATTAATGCCCAAAACCTGTTTCGCTGGGATGTTGAGGATTACGATTATGTCAATATTCCAAATGGAAGCCAAAACCTGGAGAGGGGCGTGGGCTACCTAGCATATTTTGGCACGAATGGAGTTCAAGAGGATACCGGTCCATGGACAATTGAAGTTGAAGGTATTCCTGCATATAATGTAAGTCGTGCAAATACCATTCTTTATACACCTTCAGGAAATTGGACAGATTTCGTTCCCGGTAGAGGTGATGGCGGTTGGATATTGTTGGGTAATCCCTTTACCACCTCGTTTAATTTTGGAGGTATGAATGCGGTTAGTTCTGGTTCTTTAATCAACAACGCTTTCTACATCTGGAACCCGAGTAAAACAGATCCAGGTAATGGTGATCGCTACGAATTTTATAGCGGTGGCGGAATCTCAGCGGAATTTATTGCTCCAATGCAGTCTTTTTGGGTACAGGCTAAATCTTCATCAACAAACCTTGCAATATTTACTGTGAATATGTCTACACATGCCTCCAACCGCATGGGTGCTAATCGTCCGGTATTTTTCCGCACTTCATCCAATTCTGTAGATTTTGATCGCTTGGTACTGCGTACGGTTGAATCTGCCGATACCAACGCACACGACTATACCGTGGTCTCGTTTATCGAAGGAACTACAGATGGATATGATGGAGATTGGGATGCTCACAAAATGTACAACGGAAGTACACACCCTAATATCTATTCGCGTGATACTACCGGATACTTCCTCGCTGTCAACGCCATCGATTACGGTCCGGGGCGTCAAGAGAAACGCAGCTTACCCATTAGCTTTAAAGCGAGCAAGCACGGAGTAAGCTACGATATTTCTTATGACCAATCGTATATGCAAAACAGCTATTCGGTGTTCTTGGAAGATAAAAAGACTGGTGGTTTCCATGATCTTCGCAACGGAGCGTATGCATTTGTCAACGATACCGCGTTTGTGGATCGCTTTGTACTGCATTTCCAGTCCGGTATTCTCAGCATCAACTTGGCTGATCTAAGCGCGGAGAAATCATTGCGCAGCTGGACGTATGCCTCCACGCTTTATCTAGAGTCTAAAGAACACACTCCGGCAAATATCGAGATCTACGATATGAATGCCAAGCGTATCTGGAGTACTAGAGCTGATCTCTACGGAGGCAGCATCTCGGAAATCCCACTTCCCGAATCGGCAGCCGGGATGTATTTGATACGTATTAATACCCCCCAACATTCCCGCGTATTGAAGTACATGCGTTAAACAAATTTGTTATGCAACCATTAAGCACGGAACAAGAAATTGTTTCGTGCTTTTTTTTACCTGATTTTGACGCCTCCTAGACCTTCTTCCCTGTAACCCTCCCCATACTTTTTAATCCAAAAAATTGCCCAAAATCGAGGGTGATGTACAAACTCTATGCATAGACAAGTATTAGACAGCGAGTATAAAAAATTGATTTTTCATTTTTTTACAGCGGTTGAAATGAGGGTCGAAAATAGGTCGTTGTACAAGCTTTGTCTAGGTGTGCAAAAGATAGACTGGGTATGACTTTCTCTAAATTTGCCCCCTTTGGCACAGATAACAAATAATGCTGTTTTTGTGCTTTTGCCAAGTTTTTTCTAACCAAAATTAAAAGATGAAAAATTATCAACTAGTCATTTTACTGGCATTCGTCCTTTTGGCGCCGGTATTTGTCTATGCGCAACCAAGACCTCCTAGCGTACCCGTACCTCTGGATGGCGGAATCGTAGCTCTACTCGCCGCTGGCGCAATGTATGGAGCAAAGAAATACAATGTAACTAACAAAAAACAAAATTAGTTATGAAAAAATATTTTTATTTCTCAATTTCAAGCTTACTGCTTATATCATTTTCAGCACTTGGTCAAAACAGAGCTAATTGC
>REDE01000144.1 GCA_007693635.1 Flavobacteriales bacterium
TAAAAGTGAAATTTTAACAGAAATGATCGATGCGCTTACCAATAATTAAACACACCTTGGGATTTATCCAAGACAACGATGCGGATTATATCCTTGAGACTATGGAAGTCTTGGAACATTTGGCCGACGCTCGCGGGATAAAGGATGAGGAGCTGGAGGTAATCGGTGAACTCATTTCTAATTTAGCGGGCGCCCTAGAGGTTTACGCCGAAATCAAAAGTGGTGTGGCCGAAAAAGAAGCCCTGAACGCATTTATGAAACGCGTTCAAGGCGCGATTGACTAAATTATCGTTTTTTACCTAAGTACCGTACCACTGAGGCTCGCCCTTGATGGTACGGTCCTTCGTTTAATGTCACCACTTTCTCTTCGCAGACTTCCGGAATTAATTCGCTAAAGTCGTTCTTTAAAAGTGCCGCATCATACAACATGTCGAGTTGTTTGGGACCGCCTGACCCGTAGCCAAGTTGATCCGGATGAAAGTACTCGGCGATGATTATGCCTCCAGAGGTCAATGCTTGTACGCAGCCGTTATGCAAAACTTCTCGGGAACCCGGGGGCAGATGAGAAAAAATTAAACCAACGGCATCAAAAGTTTTTTTCGGAAAAATAAATGAAGTTGCTTCGGAAATGTGATAATCAATTTGCACATTATTTTCCTTAGCTAGTTCGAGAGCCTTTCGCTGGCCTTCTTTTGAATAGTCAAAGGCGGTGACTTTCCATCCCAATTTTGCAGCATACACGGCGTTGCGACCTTCTCCTTCCATTGGCAGTAGTAGTTTACCCGGTCTCAACTGCTTGATTGTTTCAGCAAAAAAAATGTTGGGTTGAATCCCGTATACGTATTCTTTTTGCTTAAATCGCTCATCCCAAAATTCACTCATTTTCGTATAGATTTATAATACCCACAAAGGTATCCCTGAATTCAAATTCAACTCGGTGACTCGTCGCACTTTAAATACGCAGCAAATTGTTAAATTTAGAAAACCTGCTTTTGGTCATACTTTTTCCAACGAATTAAGCCTTATTTTGTGGTCAACGTAAATAGCGTAATCAGTATTTTTTTCAACCAAAGATTTTTACCATGAATCGACTACAAAACAAAATTGCACTTATTACCGGTGCCGCAGGTGGAATAGGTTTGGCCACCGCCAAATTATTTCTCAATCAAGGAGCTAAGGTCTTTTTGACCGACATAGACGCTGAGGCGATTGAACGTGCAGTTAAGGAATTGAATACGGAGCATGCGGCTGGTATGAAGGCCGATGTTTCAAAAGACGAAGACAATAGGAAGTCTGTAGAGGCTTGTGTTGCAAAGTTTGGCGGACTCGACATTTTCTTTGCCAATGCAGGTGTGGAGGGCAAGGTTCAACCCCTTGATGAATTGTCGGAGGCCGACTTTGATTTTCTTATGAGCGTAAATGCAAAAGGCGTTTGGCTGGGAATTAAGCACGCATTTGCAGCCATGAAAAATGGGGGTAGTATAGTGATCAATTCCTCGGTAGCGGGTCTGAAAGGAACGGCCAATATGATGGCTTATACGGCGAGTAAGCACGCGGTAATAGGCGTTATGCGCGTTGCCGCCCAGGAAGGTGCCCCGAGAGGTATTCGTGTCAACACCTTGAATCCTTCACCCGTCGACAATCGCATGATGCGCTCATTGGAAGAAGGCTTTGCACCCGGAGCAGGCGCAGAGGTTAAGAAATCCTTTGAGCAAATGATCCCGTTGAAGCGCTACGCGACGAACGAAGAAATAGCCAATTTGGCGCTGTTTTTAAGTTCCGATGAGTCTAGCTACATCACCGGTTGCGTGTACCCGATAGACGGCGGAATGACCGCTTAACTGCCTAGCATTTACTCTTGCTCTTTTCTGTACATCGTTCGAGCAATCTGCTGGCATTTTATGGAAAGAGGGTAAAATACGTGTTCTTGTTCCGATTCGGGCAACCTCGAATGTTCAAGGTACGATTCGTAGGTCATTGCGTGCATCACCGTATCGGCAGAGCACTCACAATACGCTCGGGCAATCTCCGGATATGCCCGGGCGTTTTCGTCTACACCATCAAGACATTTTTCCACGAGTTCCTCGCGCATTGCTGGCGTCCAATCTGTAATTATGGCGCGTTTTCCAACGCTTTTGTATTGCAAATCATCGGTGGAAAGAATGAGATATGAGCCCGCAATTAGGAAAGGGAGCGACACGATGAGAGAGACCTTTTTTCGTCCCTTTCGCAACCGTAAAATGATAAACAAGGCGCCAAATAAAAACAGGATAATACCGAGGATGAAAAGGAGCCATTCAAAAGGAATCATATAGCGGTTTTGGGGTTAAAGACGATTGCACGAACAAAAGTACCAAAATTTTTTCGAAGTTAAGGCTGATTTTACAAAATCACAGAAGGTTCCCTGTTTGCTCCTTTGTGCCGTAATTTTGCTTCATGCATGAACACTTGGATTTGGAGGTAAATGGCGTTTCCGTGCGACTAATGGGTGAGGGGGCAATCCTTTTGTGTGCTACTGGCAGTTTGTTGATTGCCGATGTGCATATAGGAAAAGCGGCACATTTTCGAAAGGCAGGGCTAGCGGTTCCCGGAGCTTCCGCGCGTTCGGATATGAAACGTCTGGAATCGCTCATCGCTTTAGAGGAGGTTTGTGAGGTAATTTTTTTAGGTGATTTAGGACATTCAGACTACAACGCTGAATGGCTTTCCTTTGTGGAAGTACGCAATCGATTTCCTTCCATACCCTTTATTCTTGTTCGAGGAAATCACGACGCCTCCCCGGTTTCATTTTACAAGAAGATGGGCGTCAATGAGGTGGTCGATTCACTACTGCGGTCGAATTTTTTTCTCTGTCATGAGCCACCTGAGCGCCAGATTGGGGCGTATTTCATATCCGGACATATACACCCAGCTGTTCGCCTGAAGGCCAATGCTCGCCAACAAATGGTTTTAGCCTGTTTTTACTTTTCAAAAAACGGCTGTATCTTGCCGGCGTTTACTAGGTTTTCAGGCAAATTCGTACTTGATTTGAAAGAAGAAGACCTTGCCTTTCCCATCGCAAAAGGAAAAGTCGTATTATTGCCTTGTAAATCTAATGTCAACTATTTAAAAATCAGCGACACTTTGCAGCATGGCGAAAAAAAAGCCTAAGTATTTTTTACACATTTCTTTGGCAGTGCTAGCTACTTCAATTTTGAGTGGGGTAGCTTCAGCGATATTTTTACACGGTCTGTATTTTGTGACAAATCTTCGAACGGACAATGCTTGGTTGGTCTTATTACTTCCGTTAGGCGGTTTACTTATTGGATATACTTACTATCGTTACGGTGATAGATCGGTTAAAGGCAATGATTTAGTTATTTCTGAATACCTTAAGCCGACCAAAGCTCTGCCGTTACGAATGGCGCCTTTGGTATTGTTAGGCACATGGATAACCCATCTTTTTGGAGGCAGTGCCGGTCGTGAAGGAACGGCCGTGCAAATGGGAAGTGTAATTGCCGATCGTTTCGCAAAGTGGGGTATAGACCGTCGATTACTTTTACTAATGGGAACAGCTGGGGGTTTTGCCTCAGTTTTTGGAACCCCTTGGGCAGGATTTATTTTTGCTTTTGAGGTTGTGCGCCCCGATAGTTTACGTTTAAATCGAATTGTACCCGTGTTGGTCACCGCTGTACTTAGCGATCAAGTGGCTTTACTTCTGGATGTTCATCATACCGATTATCGAATTGCGGTGGTTCCGGCCCTAACTTTTTCAAAAGTAGCTTGGACAATTTTAGTGGGTATTCTCTGTGGCTTTGTGGCGATACTTTTCTCGGAGGGCAACCGTTTTTTCAAGTCGTCATTTGCTCGATTGATAGCTTATCCCCCCTTGCGTCCCGTTGTAGGAGGGATAATTTTCGCCGCTATATTCTTCTTTTTTCATACCGAGCGCTATGCGGGTTTAGGTATTCCCGTGATTCAGGAGGCCTTTGAAGAACCTGTGCCTTGGTACGACTTCCTCATGAAAACCCTTCTAACGACCTTTACCTTGGGCGCTGGATTTAAGGGAGGGGAGGTGACTCCTTTGTTTTTCGTTGGAGCTACCTTTGGCAATGCTTTACACTATTTAATTCCTCTTCCCATGATGCTCTTGGCAGGAGTGGGATTTGTCTCGGTATTCTCAGGTGCCACCAATACACCAATAGCTTGTACAGTAATGGGTTTAGAATTGTTTGGGCCAACTGCGGGGGTGTATTATTTTGTGGGTTGTATGATGGCCTACGTGTTTTCCGGTCAAAAGGGAATTTACGCCGCGCAGCCACATTTATATCTTAAAATTCCTTGGCATAAATTCTTTTAAAGCCCCTGTTTTTTCTGTAGCTTTGCGATATTTTATTTTAGAATTTTTGCATGATCATATCTGCTGCCTCCATTCCCGATATAAAAATTATTGAACCCCGTGTTTTTGGTGATCATCGCGGCTATTTTTTCGAAGCCTATTCGGAGAAAATTTGGCTCGAGCACGGCTTGCCTACGCGCTTTGTTCAGGATAATGAAAGTAAATCTTCACGCGGAGTCCTGCGCGGATTACATTTCCAGGCACCCCCACACGCTCAAGGTAAATTGGTTCGGGTAGTCACGGGATCGGTACTGGATGTCGCGGTGGATATTCGCAAAAATTCCCCGACCTACGGTAAGTTTTTTGCTTTGGAACTCTCCGCCGAAAATAAGCGAATGCTCTACATTCCCGAGGGATTTGCACACGGGTTTTTAACCTTGGAGGACAACACCATTTTTCAGTATAAATGTACCGAATTTTATGCACCAGAATTTGAGGGTGGAATTCGTTGGAACGACCCCGAAATTGGGATTACTTGGCCTGATGATTGCGATTATATACTCTCGGAAAAGGACAAGCTTACCCCGCTTTTGTCTGATTTCAATTCTCCCTTTTAATACTCACAAACTTAGACGTCCGTGTTATGAATAAGCGATTCCTTATAGTTTTAGGTTGGTTCACGTTGGCCGTCATGGGCGTTCGTTTCTTCTCTTTTGCCATTGAATACAATAGCGATGAGGAGTTGGGTAACTCGTTCTACGAGAAGTTCACGGAACTTTACGGTGTATTTGCTTTGCGTATTCCGGAAAATCTTGAATTTGCCGGTGAGCAAGTCCCGCTTCATGATCCGGAAGTTTTTGAGCGATACGACCGCGAACTCTTGTCAAACACCTACTTTCAATCTCAGGGTCTTTTGTATTTTAAACGAGCCAACCGGTATTTTCCGATTATCGAGCCCATATTGAAAGCCAACGGAATCCCCGACGATTTTAAATATTTGGCATTGATTGAAAGTGGCTTTATGAACGTGGTTTCACCCGCAGGAGCGGCGGGTTTTTGGCAATTTATGCCCGTCACGGCCAAGCAGTATAATCTTGAAGTTAATGATTTTGTCGATGAGCGATATCATCTAGAAAAATCCACTTTGGCCGCCTGTAAGTATCTGCGCTCGGCGTACGATAAATTTGGTTCTTGGTCATTAGCCGCTGCGGCCTATAATGCTGGTAGTGGCAGAATTGAAACGAGTTTGAGCAAACAGCGCGTGGATAACTACTACGATTTGTTGCTCAATAACGAAACCTCACGCTACGTCTTCCGCATTTTGGCTGTGAAGCAAATTATGAGCAACCCGCGCGAGTTTGGTTTTCATTTCCGTAAAAAAGACTTATACGAACCAATACCTGTCGAATATGAAATGGTCGATAGCCGTATCGATGATTTGGTTCAATTTGCGCAGGAAAGAGGAATTAGCTATAAAACTTTGAAGTTCCTCAACCCTTGGCTGCGCAATACTTCGCTACCCGTATCGCCTGGAAAAACCTACGCCATTGCAATTCCAAAGAAGGGCGCCAAAATACACCATGACGGAATTTATGATGATTTTCCGGCGGATGAACGTGAATTTCCCGGAAGCCAAAACGATTCTGTCCCGTTAGATGTTATTCCTATGGATAATCAAGAACTGAATGATTGATAAAAATATGACCGATGTAGGTCAAGTGGATACTGAAATAGATTTTGTATCGGTAAAAGGTGCCCGCGAGCACAATCTTAAAAATATTGACTTAGATATTCCCCGCGAACAACTGGTAGTGATTACGGGCTTGAGTGGAAGCGGGAAATCTTCCTTGGCTTTCGATACTATCTATGCAGAAGGTCAGCGCCGTTACGTAGAGACATTCTCCTCTTACGCTCGGCAGTTTATCGGCAACATGGAGCGACCAGACGTGGATAAAATCGACGGATTGAGTCCGGTTATTTCCATTGAACAAAAAACTACGGGTAAAAATCCGCGCTCTACGGTTGGGACAATTACCGAGGTATACGATTTTCTTCGCTTGTTGTTTGCTCGTGTGGGCGAAGCCTATTCAATGGTTACGGGCAGTAAAATGGTGCAGTACACCACCGAGCAAATTCTCAGTAGAATTGAAAGTGACTATGCGGGTGAAAAAATCCACGTTTTAGCTCCACGCATCCGGGCACGAAAGGGACATTACCGCGAACTCTTTGAGCAAATTTCTCGTATGGGTTTCCTTCGCGCACGTGTAGACGGACAAATTGTGGAAATCACTCGAGGAATGAAACTCGACCGCTACCAAACGCACGATATCGAGATTGTTATCGATCGACTGGCGGTAAAAACCGAAGACACTCGATTGGCGGAAAGCATAAAGGTCGCCCTCTATCACGGTGATGGGATGTTGCTCGTTACCGATGAGAAAGGGAAGAATCCACGTTATTTCTCCCAGACTTTAATGTGTCCGGATTCCGGTATTTCTTACCCGGAACCGGAGCCAAATTCTTTTTCGTTCAATTCACCTAAAGGCGCCTGTCAGCATTGTAATGGTCTGGGGAAAGTGGCGCAAGTCAACCTCCAAAAAATCATCCCCGATCCCAATCTTACAATACGTAAAGGTGGACTCGCTCCTCTGGGTGATTTCAAGAAAAACTGGATATTTAACCAAATCGAAATCATCGGTAATCGCTACGGATTTACGATGGAGACCAAGATCGCCGATATTCCCAAAGAGGGAATGGACGTTATTCTCAACGGGGCAGACGAAAGTTTTGAGGTGCATAATCAAGTAATGGGTATTACGCGTAAAGTTCACCTGAACTTCGACGGATTAATTCCCTACCTCGAGCAACAAAGCAAGGAAGTAAAGAGTAGGTTCATTCAAAAATGGGCCGAAAACTTTATGGAAGAGGTGGAATGTCCGGAATGTAACGGTTACCGTCTGCGCAAAGAGTCTTTGTATTTTAAAATTAACGAAGCGCATATCGGTCAAGTTTCGCAAATGAGTCTGCAACGCATGTACGAGTGGTTGCAACATGCGGAAGATTCTTTTTCTCCAATTCAAAGTCGGATAGGCTTGGAGATTGTAAAGGAAATTAGGACTCGGTTACAGTTTTTGTTGGACGTTGGACTCGGGTATCTTAGTCTGAACAGGTCTTCACGCGAGCTAAGTGGCGGTGAAGCACAACGGATTCGTTTAGCGACACAAATTGGGACCGATTTGGTCGGAGTTCTCTATATTTTAGATGAACCCAGTATCGGATTACACCAGCGGGATAACGCTCGATTGATCGATTCGCTCTACGCTTTGCGCGATAATGGTAACTCCGTTATCGTGGTAGAACACGACCGTGACATGATGGAGCAGGCTGATTATTTAATTGATATGGGGCCTTTGGCGGGTAGCTACGGTGGTGAAATTGTAGAAAAGGGAATTCCCTCCGAATTAATAACCGAGGGAAAAGGCCTTACCGCGCGCTACATGCGTGATGAATTGATTATTCCTTTTGTAACCAAAACCCGAAAGGGCAACGGAAAAAATATTGAAATTAAGGGTGCTTCTGGTCATAACCTCAAAAATGTAAATGCTACTTTTCCTTTGGGAAAACTCACGGTTGTAACCGGCGTATCGGGGAGTGGAAAATCGAGTTTGGTGAACGAGACGCTTGCGCCAATTTTACACCAAATACTATTTCGGGCAGAAAAAAAGCCACTTCCTTACGATTCTATTTCCGGTATTGAACATATCGACAAGGTTATCAGTATTGATCAATCGCCAATAGGTAGAACACCGCGTTCCAATCCAGCGACTTATACCGGTGTGTGGAGCGATATCCGTTCACTATTCACGCAATTACCAGAGTCGAAGGTTAGGGGGTATAAGCCTGGACGTTTTTCTTTTAATGTAAAAGGCGGTCGGTGTGAAACTTGCGAAGGTGCCGGGGTGAAGGTCATAGAAATGAACTTCCTGCCCGATGTCCATGTGCATTGTGAAACTTGTCAGGGAAAGCGCTTCAATCGAGAAACGCTCGAGATTCGCTATAAGGGGAAATCCATTTCCGATATCTTGGAAATGCGCATTGACGATGCCGTTTTGTTTTTCGATCATATCCCTAAAATTCGCAAGAAAATTGACACTTTGAAGGATGTTGGACTCGGGTATTTGACCCTTGGTCAGGCCAGTACAACCCTAAGTGGAGGTGAGGCTCAGCGGGTAAAATTAGCAACGGAATTGGCTAGACGCGATACCGGAAACACATTCTATATCTTGGATGAGCCCACAACCGGATTGCACTTTGAAGATGTACGTGTTCTATTGGGCGTACTCAATCGTTTGGTTGATCAGGGAAATACCGTATTGATTATCGAACACAACCTCGATGTCATCAAATCGGCCGACTGGATAATTGATATCGGCCCAGAAGCGGGGGAGTTTGGTGGACAAATAGTCGCGACAGGAACTCCGTTACAGATGGTGAATAAGGAAGACGGTCATACTGGTAAGTACCTGAAAATGGAACTTGAACGCATGCAAAATTCGGCTAAAGCTCAGAAAGCTTAATAATCCATAAGAACGAGGCATCTCCCGTTTGGTAAATTACTCCGTCTCCATCTTTGGAACTTACCCCGTAGTCGTTATCGTTTATAATGGCTATGGTAGAATCGTTTATCACCGCAATACCTTCCGCCTTTTCTAGCGCAGCATCCCAGCCAAGGGCCCGTAAGTCAAGTCTCAAAATGCTTTCTAAAGGCTTAATGCTTTGAGCGTTTTCAAATTCAACAAGTCCGCTACCAGCTGCTATCCGCTTTTCTTTGTCCAGTCTAATCTCAGTAACAAACTTCATATTATCGCCCTTTTTTGACGCATGTTCCAAAACCAGCAGGCGTTCATTATCGAGGGCTGCAACGGCGCCGAGCTTCCAATCCTTCACTCGTATGTTTAGAGTGTCACCTCGCATTGGAAAGAAATACCAATGCTGCTCACCGTTTTCGGGATTTAATTCAAGTATGCGGCTGTAGCGAGAGTGATTTTTACCCTCAATGTGTAGAGGCGATTGTAACACAGCAATGATTTTTCCCTCGGGCGTCGTAGTAATGCCCTCAAAACCCCGGTTGGGTCTGCGATAACGCAGCACACTATCTAAGGGATGGTGTTCAATTCCTTCCCAAGGACTTCCAAAACTATAGTGGGCAACAACTTCTTGGGTAAGTGGATTGATACGTATTAAGGCTGGTCGGTATTCCTCACAAATCCATATCATACCTTCGTTATCTACAGTAATGCCTTCGATATCAACCCCATATTCGGAAGCTTCGTAGTTTAATGACCAGTCAACGGAAATCATGCTCTCGGTATTTTCCATGCCCGGTAAGTCGGGATTTCGGCAGCTCAAAGCATGTCCATTCACCTTTGGAGTAAAATAATTGAGAATTTGCAGTCGATTGTTTTCCAAGCGCACGTGGAGAATTCTGGAGCCATATTCCGGAAATGCCAGAACCTTTGATGCCGACTGTGTCAGCTCTGAGGCGTCGACATTAGGCCCCCGATCGCTAACCATGTAAAACTCATACTGCGTTCCGGGTATGTAGTGAAGTCCGGAAAAACCACCTTCAAATATTTTCTTACCGTCAATTTTGCCAATAACGGGAAGGTTTTTAAATTCATGCTGAGTAACATTGTCGTCTTTCAGTGCTACTGTAGTTGATTCACAAGCGTAAAACACCCACAAAAATCCAATTAGACTTAGTTGCACAAGATTATTACGATAATTTCGAAGCCAGCCATTTAGTTGCATACCTAAGCGTAAGTTGAGGGTTGAATACATTTCTGCAAAAATGATGAATTAATTATTCAAACCCGCGTCATTCGGTAAAATTAACGGAAGGGTAATACTTGATATAGCAGTTAGTCTGTTTTATAATGACCCAAGCCTTCAACGTAGGCCTTAAGTTCATCAGCATTTTGCGTACCTACCAGTATGCGTTTTCCATTTTTCAAAACGATTTGCAAACCTATTTTTCCAGATACATTGTAGGCTCTGCCATTCGAAAAACTGTATCGCCATCCCCAGCCTCCATATTCAAAAATAGGCGAATATTCGCGAATATAACACAGCTGAATATCGTTCCATTCCATCGTTTTTTTATAGCCAAATTGATGAAAATTAACGTGTATGCCTTCGTCGTTTACCGCAGTTTTTAAGCGAAATAAACCGAAAAACAACATCACCGTAACAATGCTGACGAATGCCAACAAACTGTTGTAAGTCAAATATAGGCTAATAGCGAGTATCGACCAGATCCACCATTGATTGAACTTTTGAGTTTCTCGGAATTCCATTGGTCGTTGGCTTTACGGATTTAATTCGTTTTCTGGCGAGAGAAAGTCAGGATTTAATGGAGGTGTTTCGGGATTGGTTTCGATATTTTTCAGCGTTCGTTGAATTGCTCTTGTGCGTCGACCGCTGACTTCATCGAGTTG
>REDE01000072.1 GCA_007693635.1 Flavobacteriales bacterium
GTAATAGAGTAAAATTCTTAATCATAATTCGCGTATTAATTGAACATTGAAGATATATGGATAATGGACTTTCGAAATAACTATGCTATTGAAAAATAGATCGCAGTTATTGAAATAATCGGATCGTTATCTCTCTATATGAATTTACATCCCAGACCAAGACTTCAAAACTAAACCTAAAATCGATTCCAAAAAATAAAAATTTAACATTACTACAAGAAATTAAGGTCGAAAAAATTTATAGAAATTGATGACCAAACTTTTTATAGACCATAAGAAACCATCGACTCAACCAAACGCACGTGGGAGAACGATTGAGGACATGCATGCGTCAATTCGCAAGATCAAATATATCGTTCTGTATTCTAGAATAAAATGTTTTTGGATTGAGCAAGCTTTTTCTATACATTAGCCAAATGTTTTGTGAATTCATTTTTTTATAAAAACTTTGCGCTAGAAGTCTATGCGCTAAACAATAAGACATTTCTTCATCCGTGTTTAGTCTGAATAATTCTTTGACAACATTAATTTTTCAAACGTATGATTTATCTAAGCTATCCTAATGTGCGCAAATTAAAGTTAACACTAGTCCTATGCATTTTTGCGGGCACTGCCCTAGCCCAAACCCCTGGAGGAAAAGTCGTGGATATGCACGAAGACGATATTTGGAACAAAAATGAAAAACTCATTCTAAATAATGGGAGCAAATATCAAGGCACTTTGCTTACAGCCGAACGTTTTGAGCACATGCAAATTCAAGTGGCACAACTTCAAAACGATCAAAGAATTCGCAATTCAATGTGGCTTTGGCGCCAAAGAAACAATGCGATTTTACAAATGAACAACATCATAGAATCTAAAAAAATTGTCCTATCAAATTTGGATGACAGTCTTGGTATCACCCCTTCACAAATTGTATTTCTCAGCTTTGATCGCAGACAAAATGCACGCCCCATGTATTTTGAAAGCAGCATGGTGCGCCAAATAGAGTCGAGATACGTGGAACAAGACCAGCTCCATTCTTTGGCCTTACGACATGTAGACATCGGTAGCACAGAAAATATCGGAAATCTTCTTTACAAGTCTGGCCGATACCAAATGCAAGCGGTTAATTACACACTTTTAGCGCTCGGACTATCATTGGCCACAGTCATTTCTGCTAGTATTTCTCCCAAAATAAATGATAACCCTTCTCCTTTATTTTTCGCAGCCGGTAGCTTGGGCTGCGTCATTGCAAGCTATTCATACACCTATCGCTCCGGAAAATATTTACGACGCGCGGGAGAATTAATGCGAAATAGTGAACTTTAATTTTTACAAAACAGCAGCATGATTGGAATCCTCTTACTTATTGTCATACTGATTGTTGCTGGCGCTACGTCCAAAGTATTGATTAATGGTCAATCAATGAAAGCTGACTCCAATAGATTTTTCTCGGTTCGTTCAATGACTGAGAAAGTCACTATATTACTCCAGAGATTCCCCGTTGGACTGACTCTAATAGTTAGTCTTACGTTTTTTATGATGTTGAGCATCGAAAATAAAACTTTTGAAGAAATTTACCGAATTGTGATTTTTTTCTCTGTAGGTTCCGCCATTGCCACGGCTTCCATCGTCTTTCTGGAGGACTATCTCAATGCAATAAGAGCCAATATTACGGCATTGGTCATCATCATCCTTTGGGGATTGTACTGTTATCTTCTGCCGGTAAAAGCTGATGACTTAGAAGTTGGCAAATGGATCGAACTTACCGTTATAAGCACTTCATCGTTTTTATCCATTTTGTTTGTCCCTTATTTGAAAAAAAATAAGGACCGTGAGTTTTGGAACTACGTCACACAAACTCTGTTTCAACTGGCCTTAGCCAGTGTGTTTGCATCTATCATATTTGGTGGACTAAGCTTGGCGCTTTTAGCAATTCAAAGCTTATTCGGAATAGATGTAAACGAAAAACTCTATGGTCACCTCATGGTATTATGCTACATTTTCTTCTCCCCTATTTATTTCTTGGCCAATATCCCCAACAAACAAGAAAAGCAAATCGTGGAAATATTCCATTCCAAAGTGCAAAAAACTTTGGCATTGTACATCCTCACTCCGGTTTTGGCAGTATACGCCGCTATTCTATACGCGTATTTTCTCAAAATCATTTTTGTGTGGGAACTTCCCAAAGGCTGGGTTACCTGGCTGGTTTCAACGCTCGCGCTAGGGGGACTGGTTGTTATTTCCTTTCTTTATCCCGTTCGAGAAAGAGATCAAACTAAGGTAGTTGATTTTATAACACGCTGGTTTGGTGTAATCATCTTACCCCTGTTAATCTTGATGACTATCGGGATAATACGACGTATTAGCGATTACGGTATTAGCATAAATCGAATATACATCCTGCTTCTAAACCTTTGGTTTTACGGAATTTATTTCTATTTGTTCCTTACAAATTCCCGACACATCAAATGGATTCTCATATCGCCAGTGATAATAGCACTTTTATCATCAATCAGTCTGTGGGGGGTGTCATCAATAACCAAAAAAAGTCTATTGAACGACCTACATAACACCTTAAGTCAGCCCATGACCATAGATGAAGCTCGAATTATCTTCCGAGAAATGCCTAAATCAGACAAAGAAAAAATCATTGGTAAAATTGAATATTTACACCAAGTCTATGGCGAAGAAGTCGTTCAGTCGTTTTTCACCGACAACATACTCAGAAGCCCCAAAAGCTTATCTACCAAACTCGGTTTAAATGATGATGAAGAATTCGTTAGCGAGGCAATTTCATATTTTTATCCTTCGCAAAAGACGTGGAACACCAATGGCTTTCAAAATTTCACCCGAATTGATTACTACGAGCACCGCGTAAAATCCCACACCATCAATACGCGAAATTCCGATATTATTGAGTTAAAAGCCGATGAAAAATTATTTAAAGTTTCAATGCGCAATTCAATTTTAGAACATTTATCCACCAGTGAAAACTTACGTAATGAAAGAGAATGGATTGTTCAGGGTGAAAACTTCCAGCTGATTATAAATTCCCTTTACGCCAATTATTATTTGGAAAACGACAGCATTTACATAAGAAGTCTTAACGGATTTTTATTTTTCAATAACGAGCTGTAAGCCCTATTTTTGAAAACCACATAATGAAGCTACCGAAAATCCGATAACTACCAGATTTTAGGCTGAGCAGCACATTGCTAAAGAAAAGTAAGGAACTAAAACATACCAAACCAATGAAAAAAATAGCTGTACTAACCTCAGGAGGAGATGCCCCGGGCATGAATGCTTGCGTACGCGCTGTAGTACGCACTGCCAATCACTTCAACATAGGCGTAATAGGAGTACGCAGAGGCTACCAAGGAATGATAGAAAACGACCTCTTTCCCATGACCCCTTCGGATGTAAGCAATATCATCCAAAGAGGTGGCACGGTGCTAAAAACCGCTCGCAGTAAAGATTTTATGAGCGTTGAAGGTCGAGAAAAAGCTATGCAAAACCTCCGCAACGCTGGAGTTGAAGGTTTAGTGGTTATCGGCGGCGACGGATCGTTTAAAGGAGCGTTGACGCTGCATAAGGAATTCGGGCTCCCCGTAGTTGGCACTCCAGGAACCATCGACAATGATTTATTTGGCACTGAGGCCACTATTGGATACGATACCGCCATCAATACAGTGGTTCAGGCGGTAGATAAAATACGGGACACGGCAAATTCGCACAACAGACTGTTCTTTGTTGAGGTCATGGGACGCGATGCCGGATTTATCGCTTTGCGGTCGGGAATTGCTTGCGGCGCCGAAGCTGTATTGGTGCCCGAAACCGAAACCTACACCGAAGCCTTGATGGATAAACTTCAACGAGGTTGGAATAGAGAGAAAAGCAGTGCCATCATTATCGTGGCCGAGGGGGACGATAGCGGAGGGGCTGAGGTTTTGGCAAAAATGGTGAAAGAACGTTTCCCACATTTTGACACCAGAGTCAGTATTCTTGGTCATATGCAAAGAGGCGGATCCCCATCGGCTTACGATCGCGTACTGGCCAGCGAACTGGGCGCCGGAGCGGTGAAGGCTTTGCTGGAGGGTAAAACCAATGTAATGATTGGTCGTATGCACGGACAAGTCGTTGAAGTCCCCTTTGAAAAAGCGGTAAAGCATCACCGTGATATCAATAAAAACCTCCTCGAACTCGTCTATTGGCTTTCCGAATGATTGATCAAAAACCTATGTTCCCGCAAAATGGGGTGCTTTACGTGCAAAGAAATCATTGTGGCGTATGCAAGGCCCTTTTGCCTAAGGTGGAGCAATTGATGAATAACGAATTTCATGAGCTTGAATTTCGAGTAATCAATGCCGAGGATTTTCAGCTTGAATTGGCCCAGCGTCTGGTGTTGGCTGTGCCAGCTATCCTGATTTTTGCCGACGGTAAAGAACACTTCCGCTCCACCGGATTGGTATCGATTGAGCAAATCAAACAAGCCATTTCAACGATGAAAAACTAAATAAACACCGCTTTGAGAATCATATTTTTTTGCAAACTAATTACCATAAACGCAGAAAATTAAATAACCAGTCTCTAACTTTGTGACCGATTCATCAATCTAAATGACAAACCCATGAAGCATCTTTTCACATTGCTTTTTATCGCCGGACTTGGCAGCATCCTAGCACAATCAAAAAATCACTACGTCATATTTCCCGACTGTGACACAGCAAAGGATATAGGGAATTGCTTTATGGATAAGTTTGATAAATTAATCGAAGAAGAATTTCGACTTCCCGAAGGTTTGGAATACGACAATGATTTGGTACTGAAAATCAAGTTTACGGTCAACACCGAAGGTGGTATTGAAAACGTAGAAGTATTGGGTACTGAAAATGAAGAATTGATAAAAGAAGCGATGCGAATCGTGAGCATTTTACCCAAACTTGAGCCCGCTAGAAGAGACGGCAAAGCGGTATCCCAAAACGTCACACTGCCGGTATTTTCCTCCAAAGACGATGACGGAAAACCGTTGCAGTTTGCAGTAGTGGAGAAAAAACCCGTATTCCCGGGCTGCGAAGACTTAGAAAGTGAAGACGAACGCAGTATTTGCTTTCAACAGAAAATGGGACAACATATCGGGGCAAACTTCAGGTTTCCCGAAACTGCAAGGAAAGAAGGAGCTGGCGGGGTCATAATTGTCAATTTCATCATTGAAAAAGACGGCAGCATTTCCGAGGCTAAAATCATACGTTCAGTGCACCCAGACCTCGATGAAGAAGCCTTGCGCGTTATCCTTCTATTACCAACTTTTCACCCGGCTATGCAACGTGGTAAGCCGGTTCGTATGAGTTTTAACATGCCTATAAACGCCAAATCTAATACCACTCCTGCAAGAAACGGAAGTGGGAAGAAGTTTCAGAAAAAATAAATCAAAATGAAACCTACCCCAGAACACAACCAAAGAATGGCAGAAATGACTTTTTCTTCTGTGTATCCACATTACCAAAAAAAAGTCCTAAGCAAAGGACGCACACTCCTAGAATTGCATCAAGTAATATATTGGCTAACAGGATTTAAAGAAGAAATGCTTAATGATTTGATCAAAGAAAACGTTACATTTGAGACCTTCTTTCAAAGAGCAAATCTCAATCCCAATGCACATTTAATTAAAGGTGTGATTTGCGGCTATAGAATTGAAGATATAGAAAATAGTACAACGAAACAAGTACGTTATCTAGATAAACTGGTTGACGAATTAGCTAAAGGAAAAAAAATGGAGAAAATCCTTCGAGGGGCATAAAACAACCAAACAGAAGGGCTGAAAGTGATTATCGATTTTTCAAACACCTACATGAATAACCAGTAGATTTATGTGAATGTGATATTTCAAAGTATTCGTGACGGTACTCAAGTCCAAAAGCAAACGCCCGCATCAAGCCTAAACCCGTTTCTTCATTATTCCAAAAGGCAGTATAATTACCGATACGGTGAAAGCCCATGACCGATCGAGAACCCGCAGGATATGCATTAAAGCCGCTGGCGTTGGTTGCACCATCATTAGGTGCATTCCAATAATCCACAGCCTTCATCTTTCCTCCTGCAAGATACTGCCCTCCCAAATAATCCATTAACTCCTCCGAATCCACATAGGTTGGGATGATAAATCCAGGAGGACAAACACGGAATTCCGACAAAGCGAACCAATTATAAATCTTACCGTACAGAGCCTCGTTACTCGAATCATTATCGTAATAACACCAAGCAGCTGTCCGACTTTCCGACCAAGCGGTGTCGTTCGTTATTTCTGGTATATTTACCGAATATCGCAAGTTTTCAGCAAACCAACACTGACAGCCTATTTCAACCAGCGCATACCGGTGACCGCCCCACTCTATCTCACTCATCCCTTCACAAGGATTGTCTAAACAAATCACATTTTCCTTCTTACTGCACGCCAAATTGAAAAATAAAAGCGATGCGAAAAACAACAGATATCGTGTATTCATAGTAGAACAGGGAATTAATAAAGTTACTAACGCACTACCTATCAGTCATTTCCCCTAATCACAAATATACACATCTTCAACCAAATATCATTCAGTATATTTGAAGCATAAGCAAAATCTGTTCATTATGCGAATATCAATTGTGACTTTCCTTGCGTTTTTGGTTAATCTGAGCACGGCACAAATTGGCAAAATCCACTCTGAAGTTCAAGAATTATTCGGTAATGAATCACTGCCCGGATTGGAGTTGCGTAAAGATGGAAACTATCTCGTGGAGGATAAAAAAATATCGGACGATGAAATACGGATGATTATTTACAATTCAGATTCGATAGTCGTAGGAGTTGCATTTGCTTTTCCAAATGATGCGATAACTGAGTCTGATTACGACGCCATCCTAAATGAAGAGCTCCCCCTTTTTCAAGAATATAAAACCGCAATAAAAGGGGATGCAGCTTGCCGCTATGGAGAACACGGTCTTATTCTCCTCAATCCTGCTGGAGCAGAAAATGTGTTTCCAATCTCCAGTTTTGTTATCATGACCGACCCCGTAATTATTGACCGTTGGACCAAAGGGATCGAGGAGTGGTATGATGAGTAGTTCAATTGAACTTGTTTCCGAGAATATTATAAAGTATTTTTGTAAATCGATACTTCACAGATACATGAAAATAAAAAATAAAAAGCCCACCCCTACTCAATTCATCCTTTAAATACATTCAAATGAAAAACTCTCTACGCACTACACTCATTCTCGCTGCCTTTACGCCATATCTGCTTCTGGCGCAATTGGACTCTGTTAATGTACAATGGCTGGAAATATCCGGAGGCCGCCAAGTCAATACCGGTAGTAACGGAATCGGACTCGACGCTCAATTAAACATCTACTCGTGTGGGTATTTTTCAGGGACTGTCAGCTTTGGAAACAACACCTTTGTATCTACAGGCACGGGTGTCGATCTTATTATGACCAAACGCAACAATGCTGGACAATGGCTATGGTCTTCCATCGCAACAAGCAACATGTCGGTAACACCGTTTGGAATTGTTACCGACGACGCCGGAAACTCCTTCATCTGTGGAGCTTTTGAGGACTCTTTAACCCTCGGAAGCACAACACTCACTTCCGCCGGAGCTAAGGATATTTTCATTGCAAAAATAGACTCCTCCGGACAGTGGCTATGGGCTCAACAAGCAGGTGGAACAGCCCAAGATTACGCGCTCTCTATTGCCGTAGACCATATTGGCGGCATTTATCTCACCGGGTATTTCTCAGACACCGCATACTTCGGCGTTGACACCCTGTTTTCCCAATCCAATCAAAGCTTTTTCTTGGCTAAAATTAGTCAAACCGGTCAGTGGATCTGGACAAAAAGCGCACTTGAAGACGATATGTCGCAAGGAGCTTCGGTAGCGATAGACTCCAATTTAAACATCTATTTAGCCGGCAGATTTGGGAATTTACTACGCATAGGAAACGACACCTTACAATCTTCGGCCAACGCCAATTCCTTTGTCGCAAAATTTGACTCCCTAGGAAATTATCTCTGGGGATATAAAGCAATCGGAACTACGGCGACGATTTCTGAAAGCTTCGCCCGTTCGATCATTTACAAAGATGGCCTACTCTACATTGGAGGGAATTTCCAGGGGCTTTTAGATGCGGGCGATACCGTACTTGTATCCGTAAATCTGATTACCCCATACTTGATCAAGCTTGATACAAACGGAAACTATATTTCCGCTAGGCGTTTGGTAAACCACACTTTATCCCTCCTAAGAGCCCTAAGCATTGATGATCAAGAAAATCTTTATGTTACGGGACAGTTCATTGGTACCGCAAATTTTGGAGGCGTTTCCCTAACATCTGCCGGAGCAAATGATATTTTTTTCGCGAAGTACAAATCCTCAGGTGAGTTGGAATGGGCCAGTCGAGCGGGAGGACTAGAAAATATCTATGCATCTTCCATCGTCGTTGATAATCAACAAAGCTTATACGTTGGGGGACATTTTAGTGGAACCATAGAGTTCGGTCACTTTTCCGAAAGCTCTCAGGGGATTTCTAGCGAGTTCGTTGTTAAGATGAATGGCTTCAACCTAAGCGTGCAAAGAGCTGAGCCATTCGATAATCTGCGCGTATATCCCAACCCGTTTTTCAATGAATTCAGCGTAGAGTTAATGGGCATACAAAACCCCGTACAAATAAATCTATTTGACCTCCAAGGACGAATGATTTTAACAAAAACAGAGCAAAATCAAGCTTCAACAACCAAAATAAACCTTGATGGTTACCCATCTGGTATATACTTATTAGAAATTCGTACAGATGCAGGAAGCATTCGTAAAAAACTCATCAAGCAATAATCGACAAACAACCCAAACTTTTGATGTAACTAAAATCCTGAAAACCAAAAGTGAATACACAATTTATTTCCGTTTCACTCCTTCTGAATGTGTTATACTCCAACTTTCTATGTGGTCAAAACATCGGGACGGTGGAAATATCTGAACAAGCAATTCACTCTTGGGAAGTCGATAATATTTCTGAATACGAGGGGTTTTACAAATTCGGCGAGGGTGAGGGAGAATCTGACCTGAAATTGTTTTTCGCAGACTCCATTATTGTAGGACAAATAATGGAGGGATACTGGGAAGACGATACAGACTTTTGGAAATGGCGGTTTAAAAATCTGACCAACATAAAAATAGACCAAAACGGTCTTTTCACCTCCGACCAGCACACCGGGCAATTTGTTACCTACCTCGATACAAATAGAACTTACTTTTGCTTGAAAATCAACAATCCGTGGTGGGATTGGCTGGATGATGGCCGATTTGATGTAGGCGTTCGATTATTGGTAAATGCTCGATTGTACCAAGGCGATTACCCCCAAACTTCTTCTCGTTTATTGAGCATTGAGGAACTTAAAAATCTAAATGCATTTACCTTGAAAATAATGCGCAATGAAGTTTACGCCCGCTACGGATATATCTTTTTGGAAGGGAGTGAAATGGAAACCTATTTTAAAAAAACAAAGTGGTATCGTCCTCATTACAAGGAGGTCAGCAACTTCTTAACGGAAATCGAACTAAGAAATATTCAAACAATCCAACGCATCGAACACGGGAGATAAGTAAAAGTTCCCACACACCCAGCTGTGACCAAACTATACAAGTAAAGGTCTATCTAAGCAAGCAAAAACACGCTTATCTTTCGTCTTTCCTCCTATGGATAGATGATTCTGTTAAATAAAAAATCGCCCGGTGAATACTGAGCGATTTTTTATTGCAAAAAACAGTATTTACTTCGAGATCACAAAATTATCGCAGAGACAAAGCCCTAACCCATTAACAACATTGATATTATGCAAAATTTCACATAAAATCACAAGTACGACACTGGTAAAAACAGACGAGATATCTGCGTAAACCTTGTTAAAATCAGTAAAATTTGATTAGCTGCATTTACGTTTGGAAAAAATAAATGTGCCACCAAAGGCAGTGGCACATTGTCAAGTTAAATGTTTTTCGGAAAAGGGTCGGTTAATCCCTTTTTACTTTCAAAATGTTTTTGGTCGCTGTCTTGTACCAAACATTGCTCAAGGTCTGCAATCATTTTTTCTTTATCGATGTCCTGACCAATGAACACTATTTCATTCATTCTATCACCCCATTGTTTATGCCATTTACTTTCGATATACTCACGATTATCAACGAAAGCCTGATACTTGATTCTTTCAGAAAACGGCATACTAATCCACCAAACCCCAGCTTTTTCAAGTCGTGATGAACCACCTGCTTGACTAAAGTTTATTGCATCGTCAGGTCGTGAGGCTAACCAAAACAATCCTTTGGCTCTAATTACTCCACTTGGATATTCCTCGTTCAGATATTTCCAAAATCTTTCGGGGTGAAACGGTTTCTGGTTGCGGAATACAAATGATGAAATACCGTATTCTTCGGTTTCAGGTGTATGAATGCCTCCTTCTAATTCCTTCTGCCAACCCGCTGAAGTCTGTGCTTCTTCAAAGTCAAATAGCCGGGTATTCAAAATCTCTTTTGGATCCACTTTGCTAAAATCAGATGTCAATATTTTAGCACTAGGATTTAATTTTTGAATTGATGCTTTTAAAAGTCCAACGGTGCTTGTATCTACCAAATCCGTTTTGTTGAGAATGATGACATTAGCAAATTCAATTT
>REDE01000120.1 GCA_007693635.1 Flavobacteriales bacterium
CGAAGTACGAAGAGTACAGAGTGCGTAGCGCAGCGAAGTACGAAGAGTACGGAGTACGAAGCGCAGCGAAGTACGAAGAGTGCGGAGTGCGCATCGACCCAGTGAGCCCACCGAACCAGAGCACCATCCACCCCACCACCCCCCAGCTCCATAGGAGCGACCCAAATACTAACCCTAGGTTTTAACCTAGGGCGTAGCGCAGCGAAGTACGAAGAGTACGGAGTGCGTAGCGCAGCGAAGTACGAAGAGTACGGAGTGCGAAGCGCAGCGAAGTACGAAGAGTACGGAGGGCGAAGCAGAGAGCGAACCAGTGAGCACCCCCAACTCCCTCTGATTACTAATAACCTCATTCTAAGCAGCACTGACCACCGGAAAACTTCAAACAAATAACTCGTAGTTTTCCAAAAAAAGAACCCCAAAAAAGCTTTCACTCTTTTGGGGTATGATTCGCGGAGGGAGAGGGATTCGAACCCCCGGACCTGTTACAGTCAACGGTTTTCAAGACCGCCGCATTCGACCGCTCTGCCATCCCTCCTTTCGGGCCGCAAAAATACAATGAATATCCATTCGTGCAAGAACTTTTTTGAATCAAAATACCGGAAATTTTCATCCGTAGCTATTTGAAGAATATATCGTACCTTAGTAGTTCAAAATTAGACGAAGATGAAGCTCTGGACCACTCTGTTTATTTCATTATTTATCAGCATTTTACAAGCAAATCAGCTGGACATGCGCATCTCTTATGGGCGCTATTTTCCCTCTCCTGATCAATCAGTATTGGAAACATATTACGTTTTTTCTGGTAATTCTGTAACATTAATTCCTAACGAAGAAGGACTCCCCCAAGGAAGCATTCGTGTAGAAATCAGTTTTTACCAGGAAGACTCTTTAACCGGCATGCATGCCTTTATGATTCGTACGCCCGCCGGTGGTGACGTGCAGCAATTTTTTACTCATACTGAAAGAGTAGGTATAGAACCAGGTATATATGATGTTCACCTTAAAGTAACCGACCACAATAATGAAAATGAGTCACACAACTTTAATGTACGTATCAACCTCAACGGACCTGAAAAAGCAGGCTTATCCGATGTAAATGTTCTCGCAGAATTCCAAAAAGCTCAACCAGGATCTCTAATTTCACGCGCTGGATATGACCTAATCCCATTCGTACCAAAAGGTAGTTTTGTGTTTTCGGATAATATGCCTAAACTACAATTTTACACGGAACTCTACAACCGAACTTCTGCCGACGATACCATTTACCCTTTTATTACAAAATTTTATATCGAAAGAGCCGAAGAACCTGGACCATTACCACGCTTGTCGGGATTTCAAAGAATTGATCGAACAACAGAAGTCACCCCCATGCTGAAGAGCTTCGATATCAGTGACCTACCATCTGGAAACTACTTTTTTGTCATCGAAGTTATCTCGCAAAAAAATAAAATCATGGACTCGCAATCCATATACTTCCAGAGAATCAACGCAGAAACGGAGTCTCAACTAGCCTACATGGAAGTTGATAAATCACAAATCAGTGACCAACTTAAGGGAACTTTCGTCGACCTGTATATTAATGAAGACTCCATTCTGTCGTTTGTTGATTTCCTACACCCCATCGCCGACTTTCAAGAACGAAGAGCCATTGAATCGCTTACCGAAGAAGCGGACACCGATAAACTAAAACTCTTTTTCTACACGTTCTGGAGTAAAAAATACCCCATCGACGCTTACGAAAAATGGAACAACTATTACGCTGAAGTCCGACACGTAAATAAACTCTACGGAATGCGAGTACTTCCCGGATACCAGTCGGATCGCGGGAGGATTTACTTACAGTACGGGCCACCTTCTCTAGTAGAAGACCGACGTTTTGAAACCGGTACGTACCCCTTTGAAATCTGGCAGTACGACCAACTCAAATCCAATTCAACACGCGATCAAATCGACCGAATCTTCGTTTTTGTCGACCGTGAAGTCAATACCAATCGCTACAGACTCGTACATAGCACCGCGCAAGGCGAGCGATACAATGAATTCTGGATGAGAGAACTACAACCAGGACGACAAGTGGGTGAAACCTTTGACGATGACGCCTCCATGCAACGTCGCAACGAACTCATGCGAAGAGGCGATTGGGGCAGCCGCGCCCTCGATAACATGATCATTAATCCCAGTTCAATGGGCAGATACGGTCGCTGGTAAATGAAGCGTTGGTGGCATCCCCTAGCCTACGGATTTAGTCTATTACCGACTCCTTTTCTCCACCTACTTTCAAGTTTAACCGCTTGGCTACTTTTTTATGTGGTGAAATACAGAAGGAAAGTAATCGAAGAAAACATAAAAAGAGCATTCCCCAAGTTAACGACCGGAGAAAGCCTTCAATACACTAAACATTTCTATCGCAACCTGACAGATGTCTTATTTGAGTTTCTTAAAGGTCAAAGCATTTCCGAAAAAGAACTTCGTCAGAGAGTAATTCTGAATAATTTCGAAATCTTTGAAGAACTCTACCAAAAAGATCGTGGCGTTATGGTCGTTATGGGGCACTATACAAACTTTGAATGGGTTGCCTTGGCAATGCCGTTACTCGTGCCTAATCCCACTTTCGCCGTTTACGGTAGAATAAAAAACCCTGAGACCAACGAATGGGTGGTGAAGCTTCGAGAACGCTTTGGCTTAAAACTTTTTAGCATGAAAGACACCTACAAATTTATGCTCAATAATTCTGCAAAAAACCCGCTGTACTTGTTCATGGCCGACCAAGCTCCGCATAAAGGAAAAATAAAATATAGAGCTCCGTTTTTCAACACCCCAACACCAACGCATATCGGCGCTGAAAATTTGGCAAAAATGTGCAATTTAAGTATGATTTTTATTCATGTGAAGCGGATTAAGCGTGGCTTTTACTCCATAACGCCGGAAATAATTGCCGAAAATCCTAATGAATATCCGAATTACCAACTTACGGATATGCATGTTGCCGCTTTGGAAAAACTAATCAAAGAAGAACCTGCCAATTGGCTATGGTCACATAAACGCTGGAAAAACCTCTAACATGCACACCGCTATCGTCGTTCTGAACTACAACGGAAGTGAATTACTCAAACACTACCTGCCCTCCGTTATCCAACACGCTGGAAATGCTGAAGTATGGGTCATCGATAACTGCTCTACTGACAACTCCGTGGATGTTTTGAAAAATGATTTCCCCAACGTAAAACTGGTAATCAATCAACAGAATACAGGATACGCCGGAGGATATAACGAGGGACTGAAATCAATATGTGCAGATTTATACCTACTCATAAACTCCGATATTGAGGTAACGCCAGGATGGCTAGCTCCTATCGAACAAGCATTTATTGACGACGCAAACCTTGGCGCCGCACAGCCTATTATTCTTGCAGACCAAAAGCGCACGCATTACGAATATGCCGGCGCAGCTGGAGGATTTATCGACACCTATGGCTATCCGTTTTGTAGAGGCAGAATATTCGACAATTTAGAATCTGAACAAACGGCTTACGCTTCTGATATTGACTGCTTCTGGGCCTCAGGAGCATGTATCGCAGTACGCGCCAGTGCCTTCCATAAGTTAGGCGGATTCTACCCAGAGTACTTTGCACACATGGAGGAAATCGATCTCTGCTGGAGATTGCAGGCTGCCGGATTCAAAATACGCTGCGTTCACCAAAGTAAAGTTTACCATCTCGGTGGAGGAACTCTAAACTACCAAAACAGCAAAAAAGTATATCTCAACTTCCGAAATAATTTGATTATGATGGGGAGACTTCTTCCTGAAAAAATAAGAAAATCCACTATTTTTAAACGCATGATTCTCGACGGAATCTCTGCTGTTCGCTTTCTATTAACTGGGAAATGGAGTTTTTTTAAAGCGATTTTGCAAGCTCATCTGGACTACTACAAACACCAAGAAAAAATTACGGATTTTCGGAAAAATCACCTAACAAAGTTTGAAGATCTAGACGGTGTTTACCACAAATGCATCGTAGCAGACTACTTTCTTAAAGGTAAAAAGACATTTTCAGAAGTCATACCCCAACAAACGCAAACTAGCCACAATGGCTAATCCGTAACCGTCGACTCCAAAGCCGAAAATCACACCTGCACATACCGGACTCAAAAGCGATGTGTGACGAAAGGATTCTCGAGCGGAAATATTGCTGATATGCACCTCAACTACCGGCAACTCGGAAGCAGCAATGGCATCGCGAATGGCAACACTAGTGTGCGTGTATCCACCAGCATTTAAAACCACTGCCTCGGCGTTTGTGCGCTGAATAGCGTCGATTAGCTCGCCTTCGATATTCGACTGAAAAAATGATATGTGGTGCTTAGGGAAGTTTTTGACGCACTGATTTTCAATCTCCTGCAGACTCATCACACCGTAAGTATCCGTCTCACGAGTTCCCAGCAAGTTGAGATTTGGACCGTTGATAATTAGTATTTTTGCCATATCACAAAGGTACATCAAATAACCCGTTGGTTGTATCTTCACTGCATCAACAAAACACTATGTGGCTCGACTGGATTCGCGATTTTAATCATCATTTAAAACTCGAGCGTGGACTCGCGGACAATACCATTTTCGCCTATCAACGAGATATCAAGAAACTGCAGATTTGGGCAGAAAACGAAAATTTGAGTCCGGCGAAAATAAGCAAACTCGATCTTCGACGCTTTGTTCAAGAAGAGGTTAACCAAAACTCTACCCGTTCCCAAGCGCGATGTATTTCGGCAATCAGAAGTTTTTTTACCTTTCTACTTCAGGAAAATTACCGACTAGACCATCCGGCAGAAATGCTGCAACAACCTCGTTTAGGTACCTATCTGCCAGATACCCTAAAGGTAAAAGAAATTGACGCCATCGTAAGCGCCATTGATCGAAGCAAACCGGAAGGAGAACGAAATTTTGCCATCATAGAAACAATGTATGCTTGCGGCTTGCGAGTTAGTGAACTTGTCGGCCTCCACCTTTCCGATCTACATTTTGATCAAAATTTTATTCGGGTAAGAGGCAAGGGAAATAAAGAGCGGTTAATTCCCATTCATGAGCAAGCACAAAAACACGTTACCAGATACATTGAAAGTATTCGCAACCATCAAGAAGTTGAAAAGAGCAGCAAAGATATTGTGTTTCTAAACCGAAGAGGAAAAGCCTTATCCCGACAAATGGTGTTTATTATGCTAAAAGACCTTGCTCAGAAAGCAGGAATTCGGAAAAATATTTCCCCCCATACTTTGCGGCATTCATTTGCAACTCATCTGGTTCAGGGAGGCGCGGACCTTCGCGTAGTTCAGGAATTACTGGGCCATGAAAGTATTTTAACAACTGAAATCTACACGCATCTCGACCAAAACGATTTGATGAAAAGCATCCTCGAATTTCATCCGCGCAAGTAATTTCGCAGTTAAAAATTATTACATCCATTGAAATTGCTTGGCCCATTCTTTTATCTTGGCTGATGGATAGGCTTTGGGGTTTTCAAGTAAATCGTTGACTACTGAAGCCAATTCACCATAGGCGCCAGTAGCATACATCGGAACTAAGCCTCCGGTAACTTCGCGCATTACAGGGTGATCGTTTACCACAACAGGTACTCCAGAAATCAACGCCTCCACTACAGCCATACCGAACGTATCACCTAGTGTGGCGTAAACAAAGACATCACATTGCGACAAATATTGCGGTGCATCGCTTAAAGCCCCAAAAAAATGAACGCGATCGCCAATTCCACTCTCTTCGATGAAAGTCTTACAACGCTCATAGCTCTCCGAGTGTGGTGTATAACGATTGGTATGCCCACCAAAAAACACCATATGAACATCAGGATTCTTTCTGAAAATGATGGGCAATGATTGAACAATGCTAAATTGATCGCGGGTAGCATTATAGAAATTCCCGATACTGACCAATAAACGAGCCTCTTTTGGGATACCCATACGCACCCTTAATGAATCGCGCTTTGGCCGCAAACGAATCAAGTTAACTTTATTAAATTCCACCCCTATTTTGCGAACATCATATCCGTAAGATGCAAGAACGCTCCGCTGAGCATTTGTAGGCGCTACCCCCCGAGTGCATCGCTTGGCTAAAAATTTCAAAACTAAATTATCCTGAAAATTACTCACCGCTGGATGTACATGGAAATATTGCAAATACTTGATATTCGTCGCTAAAGTCGCGAGCCACACCGAAAGCCCTTCGGATGTGTGGTGTGCGTGAACTTCACTGATTTTATTTTTAATACAAAAACGACGAAGCTTCCACACTACCCGCAGATCAAGATAGGGAAAACGCTTCGTGATAAATGTTGCCCCAAGCGACGCAAATTCATCTTGTAAATCACCTTCGCCAAGACATACTATGGTCTCATCACTGCAATGCTTGAGTCGATCAAGTAAAACCGTCTGAATTCCTCCTACGTCGAGATCTTTGAGAACATGAAGTCGTTTGCCCATGGATTCATAAAGGGTAATTAGTCAATAACTGTTGATAATACACCTTGAAAATATGTTTTTCCGCATACTTAAACGCTTTATCCACCAACTGATTTCTACGATCCATATCCATCAATTCACTCAGTGCTGAAGCAATCACTGCTGGCTGGTGTGCGTCTACTAAAATAGCATTTTCATTGTTGACCAACACCTCATTCATCCCAGGAACGTCTGAAGCAATTACGGCAACTCGCCTCGCCATAGCCTCAATATGTACCATACCTACAGGCTCTCTGTGCGAAGGAACAACCAATACATCAAGGCGATCGTAAAAAATCTCCATTTTCTCTACCATCCCGTGCATGGTAACTTTAACATTTGCGGGAAGTTTTTTGGTGCGCTTTTCAAACTTTAACAACTCAGGACCTACTCCGGCTACATGTATAGAAAAAATCGAATCTGGATACTTTAAAGCAAGCAAACCAATAGCTTGAAGAAAGTCCCGCCAGCCTTTATGGCGTGTAATTCGTCCTGCAAAACCAATACGTAAAGAACTGGTTGATCGCCCCCTTTCGAAGCAAAGAGGAATGGTCAAAGGATTATGAAGCACCATCGTTCGCAATCGCATCACCCCGCCTCTGCGGACAACAGCGTCTTGAACCGCTGCAGAGCAACATATAACCTTAGCTATACTCTTCTTCGAAAGACGGTAAACCGGTAAATTATTAGGCAAAGGATCGAGAATATCACCTTGTTCTTGAAAAACCAAATGCATTCCGCGGAACCGCTGCTTCATCAATGCTCCTAAGGTTTGACTTTTAGGTAAATGACAGTGTAAAATATCAACCTGTAAATTTTCAATCAATCGCTGCATTTCTCGACGTGCCTTACTAAAATCCCATTTGAAGGAAACATCGACGAAGTGTACGTTGGGATGATTGATGTCAATCATTTCTGAAGTCTTTCGCAGAACCAATAAATGCATATTGGGATTATCGCGCTCATGCTCCATTATCAACTTCACAACTTGTTGTGCACCACCAAGCCAAAGAGTATCAATTACGTGTAAAACAACTCGGTTAGAATTCATGGTTGTGAAGTTATCTTTTCAATATCCACCAAATACTGGCGGGCTATTTCTTTCCAATGGTGCGATTGTCGAAGTGTGTGCCAAGCAAAGATACGCGCCTCATTTTCGGAAGGGGCTTCTAAAATCCCTAAAACAGCCTCAGCGAATTTTTGTGCATCAAGATCGACTAATTTACCCAAGTTAGTACCCTCTATCACATCCGGATTCCCACTAGCTCTGCTAGCTACCACGTACAAACCTGCAAATAAAGCTTCCAAAACACTTATCGACATACCTTCAAATTCACTCGGAGCAATTAAAACATCATGCGATCGAAGAATCTTTGGCATAGAATCTCTAGAAATCAAGCCGAGAAAATCAATCTTCAACGAGTTCTTTTCCGCAACTTTCTTAACTTTTTGAAGTAAAGGACCATCACCGGCAATGCTTAGCTCCACATCCTTGTTTTTTAAAATCCGCATCATCTCGAGCAAAATATCTGGACGTTTTTGCTGCACCAAGCGACCAGCAAAAAGTAAACGAAGAGGGCGTTTGCTTAAGTCAGTTAAAACATCTGAAGAATTAGGAAAACCACCATTGGGAATTTTATGCACCGTATGCTCAGCCATAAACCTGCGTGCATTACGTTCCATTTCTTCAGACTGCACCCACAAGACCCTAGACTTTGCAACAATCGATCGAATCAAAGGGTAAAGCAATAAATGATAACCAAACATCATTTTTGGATAGGCCCAAGGAATATCGTGTCCGTGCGAAATTATCCCCATAGGAATTGGCGAATTAAAAGCCGCCAAACCTCCAGGAATACTAAAATGAGCCATACAAAAATCGTAATTACCCCAGCCCGTAACTTTCAAGTAGCGCTTTGCTGCCCTGGTCCAGTCGAGCTTTTCACGAATACCTGATTTGAAAAAATGCGGTCGGTATGTCGGTAAACGAACGACTTCCAGATTTGGAGTTTCCTCGAAATCCACAGGCTTTGGAGGTGCAGAGGTGACGACACTTACACGATGCCCCAACTCCGCAAAGTATTTTGCCTGCCAAGAGGCTATTACCCCAGCGCCACCGCCTATCGGAGGGTACTCATAAATCAGTATGAGAATGTGCAAACTCACTGCTCCTTCTCGATTACAAACATAGGCTTATCTTGATTCTGCCGAAATAAACGACTGACATACTCAGACAGAATCCAAAGTAGAATAAACATCAGCCCGTTAAACATAAATAAAAACACGACTAACCATTTGTACAAAGGGTAGACCTCATGATTGATTAGCGTGTCGTAAATGATGTACAGCAAAAAGAAACTCCCGGTAGCAATAGAAATAATCCCTAAAAACAACCCCAATTTTAAGGGCAAAGTGGAAAAACTAAGCAAACCATTTAAGGCTAAAGAAAACATTTTCGCGAAAGTATATTTTGTATCACCGCTATTGCGCAACGGACGCTCATAATCTACAAAATCGTGGGTATAACCCAAATAAGCAACCATTCCCCGAACAAAAGGGTCCTTGCGTTTCATCGCTAATAAATCATCCACTACCTGCCTGTCGAGTAAGCGAAAATCTCCAACATGTTCGGGAATAGAAGATGTCGAGTATTTGGTTAAGAGCCGATAATACACACGCGCAGATAGGCGCTTGAACCATCCGTCTGATTGACGATTTTTACGTCGGCCATAAACAACCTTATTTCCCGATTTCCAGGAAGATATAAAGCGTGGCAAACACTCGGGCGGATCTTGAAGATCAGCATCCATGGTGATAACCGCCTCTCCATTAGCACGCGATAAACCGGCATACAGAGCGGGCTGGTGCCCAAAATTTCGAGTGAGTTTTAGAATTCGTATATTTTTGTTACCTGCCTGAAGTTCATTGAGAACCTCAACACTAGCATCGGTACTACCATCATCTACAAAGAGGTATTCCCGGTTGGGATAGGCTGTCAAAACCTCCTCGAGTTTCGAAACAAGTATAGGTAAATTCTCTGCTTCGTTACAGACAGGAATAACTAAGCTTATTAAAGGTGAGGTGTTTGTCTTCAAGGGATAAAGTGAGGGCTGAGTTTGGATAAAATTTTTAGTTCGAATAACTTTGGCCAAAAATAGCAATAAAGCAGGGAATGTTCATACTTGTTTTCTATCTTCGCTAAAGAAAATCACACTGCTATCGATGAATACTACTCCACTCCTACGAACCCATTGGGGGATTTTATTATTACTGATTTTTACCGCACTATTATATCAGCGCGTAGGCAATTTTGACTTTTTACTCTACGACGACAATCGGTATGTTACGGGAAACTTTGACATTCAGGACTTAAGTTGGGATGGTATTCGAAAAATGTTTAACAGCCCGCAATACTTCGAAGAACTTATTCCTCCACTGACCTCGGTAAGTATGGCCGTGAATTACGCCATCAGCGGATATAATCCTTCGGGTTATCACTTGACAAATCTATTATTCCACCTAGCTAATGTCTTTTTGGTATGGATGCTAATTTTCAAATTAAGCAAACGCCAAGAAATGGCCTTATTTGTAGCGGCAATATTTGCTTTTCATCCAGTAATCGTTGAGGCTGTTGCGTGGGTTTCTGCCCGTAAAGAGGTTCAATACACCTTTTTCTACCTCTTAGCGACTTTTTCAGCTATAAAATTTTGGGAAAACAAAAAAATTCATTGGTATATACTCATCATTTTATTGTTTTTGCTCTCCTACCATTCAAAATACGCGGCGGCCAGTTTCCCTATTTGGTATGTCACTTTGGCTTTCATTTGGAAAAAACGCAGTGACTACGGTCGAATTGCCCTTGAGTCCATAGCTTTTTTTATCCTTCCGTTACGAAGTCTGTGGCTTTCTTTTCAAGGGAGTCAAACACCTAGTATTTCCACCAACGCAGGCGAAATAGAATCGCAAATTGCAGCTTCATCGGAAGTGCTATACAATTCACTATCATTTATTCAGAAAATTGTCTTGGGAGGCTACAGCTTGCTTAAGTACCTGACAAACTTTTTGTTCCCTGTAAACCAACAAATCATCTATCCCTATCCGCAACTGAATGAAACTGGAGGATTGACCACCAACGTGGTAATCATGGGCACCTTTGGTTGGATGTTGTTTTTCGCGGGAATCTATCTGCTTTATCGCAGCTACCAAAAAAACCGATCATTGGCAGTTTTCGGACTCCTCATTTTTGGAGTGCATGTTCTACTACTCATGCACATACTACCACTGGGTGGAAGGGTTGTAACTGCCGATCGCTACATGTATTTTCCCCAAATTGGACTGGGGATTTTGTTGTTTTTACTGATTAGCGAAAACCTCAAAAAATATCCCAACTACCTCCTTGGTGCCATAATCCTTGGTTGTGCATTCCTAACCCATCTTCGGCTACCAAACTGGGAAAATACGCAAACCGTGTTTACTCATCTCGCTGAAAATGAACCTGAGTACGCAACAGCAAGAGTCCTTGTCGGGACCTACCACTACGAAAAAGGCGAAAAACCCAAGGCTATCGAGGAATTCCAGAAGGCATTAGAGCTTGATTCCAATAATTTTGTAGCTTGCATAAACCTAGCGGCTATTTTCATAGAAAAAAATCAATATCCCGAGGCAGAAAAACTATTAAAGCGTGGTCTGCAAATAGAGTCCGAACACGCTGGAACCTACTACAACTTGGCACTAATTTACCTCCGCCAGAATATATATCACGAGGCCCTCAAGTATTTTAAAGAAGCCGTGAAATATGAAGATTTTGGTGGTTTTCATCATTTATCGCACTACAATATCGCATCAATCTATCAGCAATTAGGGCAAACAGACTTAGCGATTGAGCACTATGAACTGTCGGTAGAACGAAAACCAAACTTTGCCAACGCCTACCATCGATTAGCGATCAATTATAATCGAAAAGGTCTACAAGAAAAGGCAATCGAAAACGCGCAAAAAGCAATACAATACGACCCCAATCTGACAGCCGCCAGAATGGATCTACTAAAGCTACTCTCCGATAATCAAAATTATAAGCAGTTACTCAACCAGGCAGAAATCGCAATTAAACGAATGCCTAATGACGCGCGAGGGTACTATTATCGTGGATTGGCTTATTTTGGCATGAAAGCCTTTAGTGAGGCCTGCAATGACTGGGCTATGGCTTCAAACATCGACGAAGCAAAAAAATTATTGGCCGAATATTGTGATCGGTAAATTCTACTTTAATGTTCGCTTGATGGTTCCGGTAATATCGTCGATGGCTTTTTTGCCTTCTTCAATAGTTTTATTCAAACTCTGCTCCTCGGCTTGATCCATCGCAGAGTCGTTGATGCTGCGCTTGATATCTTCAGTGGCATTCTTCATCATACGTATTCCTTTACCCAATTCGCGAGCAATTGAGGGAATTTGTTTGGATCCAAAAAACATGACAACGATGACGAGCACAAAGCCCAACTCACCAAATCCGATATTAAAAAGCAAAAATTGCATACAACTAATTTGAGACAAAGGTACGGATGAAACCCACATGAGAAAGAGTTTCTCTAACAAGAGAATGATCAAAAGTGAGGCCCCAAACGATAGTGAATACGAAAGAAAACAGCTTTCGTTCTTATAATTCAAACAAAAAAAGCGCTCTACAGTTTAGTACCGCAGAGCGCCTTGTATTTCACCTATCTTGGTTATCAATAAACTTACAAAAGCATGTTCATCGGATTTTCAAGCATGGCTTTTAGAGTCTGTAAAAACTTCGCGCCAGTAACGCCATCTACAATTCGATGATCACAGCTTAAGGTAACCTTCATTGAATTCCCGACTTTAATGCTACCGTCTTTCACAATAGGTTTTTCAACTACGCCACCAACAGCCAAAATACAGGCATCTGGTGGATTAATGATCGCCGTAAATTCATCTATCCCGAACATTCCAAGATTCGAAATGGTAAAGGTATTTCCTTCCCAATCAGATGGCTGGAGTTTCTTGTCGCGAGCCTTACCAGCAAAAGTACGCACCTCCTCACCAATGGTTTTCAGTCCTTTCTGATCAGCATTGCGAACAACGGGAACGAGTAGACCTTCATCCACGGCAACGGCAACACCAATATTGATGTTGTGATTGGTGCGAATGGTGTCGCCTAACCACGAACTATTTATCGCAGGGTGCTGGCGTAAAGCTACCGCACATGCCTTAATAATCATATCGTTGACCGAAATTTTCACATCTCCTGAGGCATTGATAGAGGCTCTGGTTTCCAAAGCACGATCCATCATAATCTCCATGGTAAGATAGAAATGAGGAGCGCTAAACTTGCTATCGCTCAAGCGACGAGCAATGGTCTTACGCATTTGGGAAACAGGAGTATCTTCATAGGAATCTCCAGTCTGAGGCGCACTAGCAGATGAAGATGCAGGGCGAGCGGTTACACGATAATCATCGATATCGCGCTTTACAATTCGACCGCCTTCACCAGAACCAGAAACCTGACGTAAATCGATGCCTTTCTCCTCTGCCATTTTACGCGCTAAGGGAGAAACCTTCAAACGATCGGAATCGTCGTCGCTTTCGGAATTCGCTGTCGATTGGCTCTCCGTCGCAGGCGCTTGATTTGCATCCGACTTGGAGCTTGCTTCTTCTTTTTCGTTGGTTTTCTCTGCATCCGCATTGGAGGCAGATTTTTTACCGCCTTCGAGCAGAGAAGAGATATCCTCACCTTCTTTTCCCAAGATAGCGAGCACCGAATCTACCGGAGCTGATCCACCCTCATCCACACCAATGTGCAGGAGTGTACCTTCTTCAAAAGATTCAAATTCCATTGTAGCCTTATCGGTTTCGATTTCGGCCAGTAGGTCACCTTCTGAGACTTTATCTCCAACTTTTTTATGCCACTTAGCAACCGTACCTTCTTGCATAGTGTCGCTCAGGCGCGGCATGGTAATTACTTCTGCCATGTTTTATTGTATTTTCACAAATGGATAATCTTCTTGAGCGTAAATATCCTCAAAGATAGCTTCATCATTAGGGAAATCGCTGTTCTCTCCAAAATCAACACATTCTTTAACGAGTTGTTTTACACGATCATCGATGGCTTCAATCTCGCTATCGGTGGCGTATTTTTTCTCCTTTATGATATTGAGCACTTGAGTAATGGGGTCAATTTTCTGGTATTCAGCAACCTCATCTTTGGTTCGGTAGTGCTGCGCATCACTCATGGAGTGACCTTTATAGCGATACGTGCGAGCCTCTAAGAATGTGGGTCCATTACCGCTTCGAGCGCGCTCCATAGCTTCAAAAACAGCTTCATAAGTAGCCACCGGATCCATGCCATCAAAATATGAACAAGGCATTTCGTAGCCCAGTCCTAACTTGTAAATATCGGTATGATTTGCACTACGAGCCACCGAAGTTCCCATAGCGTAACCATTATTTTCTACGATAAAAACAACCGGTAAATTGTATAACATCGCCATATTGAGGGTTTCGTGAACAGCACCCTGACGTACAGCACCATCTCCCATATAGGTCAAAGTAACATACGGATCACCCTTATATTTATCGGCGAAAGCCAAACCAGCTCCAAGTGGCACTTGTCCACCAACAATTCCGTGTCCACCATAAAAGTGATGCTCCTTTGAAAACATGTGCATAGAACCACCTTTACCTTTACTAGTTCCGGTTACCTTTCCCATGAGCTCGGCCATGATCCTTTTAGGATCAACGCCTAAGGCTATAGGTTGAACGTGGTTACGGTATCCGGTAATCATTTTATCACCTTCTTCCATAGCAAATGCAGAACCGGCTAATACCGCCTCCTGACCATTGTACAGGTGAAGAAAGCCACGAATCTTTTGCTGAATATATAATGCCGCAGCTTTGTCCTCAAACTTCCTCCAAAACAACATGTCCTCGTACCATTTGAGATATACTGCTTTGGTTACTTTTTTCTTTTTTGCCATAGCTATTAAATTTGAAGGGACAAAAATAGAATGCAAATCGGTGAAGACCGCACTAAAATGGAATAATTATGATGATTGCGTCTAATTATTATTTTTTGACAACAAAAAATCGCCAGAAAAAGACAGCGGCATAAATTGTTGAACACTTTCAGCTCGGAGAAATCGGTTGCGATCAATGAGAATAATTTCCACCGACTGTTCAAACCGTACTTCTGATTCGCGAATCACCTGCAAACAACTTCCACAAGGCGGAACCAAGTCTGCCTCCGCAACAATATCCACAAAAACTACCATTCGCACGACTTTAGCATCCGGATAGAGAGAATTTGCATAAAACATTGCCACCCGTTCAGCGCATAAACCACTTGGATAGGCAGCATTCTCCTGATTATTTCCGGTAACAATCTCCTCGTTATCCAACAACAAAGCAGCTCCTACCGAAAAATTAGAATACGGTGCATAGGCGCGCTTGGCAGCTAATTTAGCTTGATCACAAAGTCTCTGAGCAACGGCATCCAGCTCGGTCTGCAAACCTTTTTGATAAACAACTTCAATTCGATGATTTTCCATAAAAAAAGAAAGGGGCTAAACCAGCCCCTGTATATAAATCGATAAAATTTATGATTGTGCCTTGTGAAAATTCCAAAAGAGAGAAAAACGCAAGGTGTTCTCCAATGGATTTCGAACACGGGTAGTTGGTATCAAATACGAAAAATCAAGCCCGAAAACATTGAATCGCATCCCTAAACCTAAAGTGGCGTATTGGCGACCACCTTTTTCGAGCGCTTCGTGTTGATACCCTCCACGCAAGGCAAACTTATCATCATACCACATTTCAACACCAAAATTCCACACAATTTCTCTAATTTCTTCCGATAATCCGCCGGGAGCGTCATTGAAAGACTGGAAAACGCCTTGGAAAAATGGGACGTTATCATCACGACCGGCTATGATGTTGCCTTCAGAATCGCGAAGTGGCGGCGTAGGCACCAAAAGCTTGTTCATATCAAAGTAAAAACCCAAGTCGACATACTGATCCAACCCCCAAATAAAACCCGTTCCCACACGAAGATTGGTAGGGATAAAGTCACCTCCATCGGTCTCGGTGTATCGAATTTTCGTCCCTAAGTTACTGATGTTCATCCCAGCGGTGAAGCGGCCGGTTTGACCACCATCCATCACAAATCGCTCTCCCTCATAGTACAAAGCCACATCCGAGGCGAAGGATTGACCTGCACGGATATTATCTCCGATATTTGCTTGTCCAGCCGCTTGTGTGAGGTTGGATAAAATGTAGCGAAGCGATACCCCAGCAGAAAGTGTATTGGAAAGTTTTAATGAGTAGGCCCCAGAAAAAGCGAATTCGTAGGATTCAAAATTACCCAAGGAATTCCCCATCTGATCGGTGTACTGAATTTCACCTAAGGAAAAATAACGCAGGTCAAATGCGAAACCCTGATTCTTTTTAATCTTTTGGGCGTAGGCCATGTAGACCAAATTAATATCCGGCACCAATTGGGAAAGCCAAGGAGAATAATTGAGCGAGAGCGATTGTGTATTATCTTCAAGAAAAGCCAATTTGGCCGGATTCCAATGAATGGAATTAGCGTCTGGAGTGGTGGCCGCACCTACATCACCCATAGCGCCCGAGCGCGAATCAGGAGATATTGCGAGAAACGGCACCGAAGTAGTTACCGGATTTAAGCCTTCTCCAAACTGCGTACGCGCTCCTTGTCCTTGCATCTGCAAACCAGAGACAACAAGCATCAAAAACAGACCCGATCTCACCAAAGTATTATGAGGCATAAACAAATTCATTTAGTATCAAATTCCCGTGCGGCTTGTAGCAACATAGTATGAACAACGAAAAAACAACACTTTTATTTTTCAAAAAAATATCCTGCAATATTAGCGCAAAATTACGAGTTTTTCCATTTTTTCCGCATACGCATCGTCAAGTGTTGAACGAACCTTCAAACGATAGATGTACACCCCCTTACCTATGGGATCACCAAAATCGTCAAGCCCGTCCCAAACCAGGTCTTCTGTAACGCGATTTCCCTGACTAAAAACATTGGCTTGCAGTGTTTTAACCAACCGTCCACTGACGGTAAATATCTGTACCAAAACCTCTAAAGGCTGATTTGGTCGATTGTGTTCAAATTGAAAAAGCGTTCTCGTGGTGAATGGATTCGGGTAATTGAGCACATGTTTTAAGGCCAAACCAGCCGACGAAGCTACGATAAATTCAGTCTGGGTGGTCGAAGGATTGTTATGTACATCCCAGGCTCGAAGCGATAAGTGATGAGGTCCTTCTTCCAAATTAAATAACGGATAACGAATGCTTCCCCGGCGGAAACTGTTTAAGTCGGCCGTGTAAAAATCATTGAGAATGATTGGGGCCTCGGTTCTATGGTCGAGTATGGCCACGATATCGTGCCCAATGGAATTTCCAACGGTATTGATACCGGATGAGTCAAAAAGCATGGCGAAAATATCCGGGTTTTCATTTGTCAAACCTCCAAAAACAAACGACTCGTCATTCATAAACAACTGTATTTCTGGCCCCTCGGTATCAGGTCGCGCATTGGTATCTAGGCCACCAACAATTGGCGAACGATCGCCACCCGCAGCTTCAGCCCCGGCAGCGGCACCGTAGTAACTGAACTTACCGGGACCAAACTGAAAAGCAATGTTTATAGGTGTTATGAAGTTAAAACTAAATCGACCTGAGCTCACACTAACGCGACCGCGATATATGGCGTTGGTTTGCGTGGTAAATACGTACGGATCACCGACCCCGTCGTTGACTAAAGTTTGTCTAACCACTGGTTTATCGAATACCGAGACATCCAACACACCATTGAAATCGCTAACCACAGCACCATTGCGGTGAGCAACCCTTCCCGTTACTCGGGTTTTCCCCAGAGCACGGATCGTGTCGGTTGGCTGCTGAGTAAATTCATCAAACATTTGTTCCGTGAGCACATCGTATTGAGGAAAAGGTATTCCCAAGGCCGGATCACCCAGTAGCGCAAAACTGATTTTTGTAAACGAGGTGGAATTGTTCTTGGTCTGACGTATCCACTCGCCTATACTCAAATTTCCGCTAGCAACCAAAAGGCGGTATTGATCAAAAAGATCTTCATTGAGACGCATTGCCGGTATAGCGCTAACATCGCGCGTGGTACTGAGTAAAGCCACAGCGCCTCCACGGGGATTCAACAAGGTTTGCTCACCTGCACTGGTACGCCAGACTTCATCAAATCGACTAAACGCACATGTAATGGTGACAAAAATGCTAAGACGGTCAATGTTGCTCCAATTATTAATCTCTTCCAAACGTAAAATCTGCTCTTGTGCCCAACCAATTTCCCCTCCGTGACCGATGAAGTTGGTTATTAACGCCCCCGCCTGAACCTGACGGAAGATTTCTTCTTGAACGTCCGGATACCTCTGGCTACCGGCGGTAGAAACTTGCTGAAATGCATCGGCATACACTTTTACGAAGTTGTAAAAAGGAAATCTGTTGGAAACGCTATCAATGATTCGATCACTGTAAATCATAAAGTCTCTTTCCCAGGTATCGTCAACGTCATCGGTAACAAAAAGCATTCGTGCCCTCCAGTCTCCAAAGCGATCATTGCCACGCTCATAACGAATAATTTTATCCACCACAGCATTGGCTTGTGAAGAAGAGCGGACGGTCAGACGGCCTACGTTCACGTTTAGTGAATTTACCCCTAAAGCTATTCCCTCTCCGAGATCGAGAAATCCGTAAAAGTCATCGGCAATAAAGGAATTTTGGACGTTAAAGCTATTCACCGATTGGTAAACTGGAACAAAATTAGTATTGTTGGGCTCGCGATCTTTAAAATCGTAAGAAGCAGTTCCCACCAGACAAACGTATTTAAGTCCAGCTCCATTTGGCGCTTTTACGTAGTTGGAGCGGATGAAATTTCGTATGGCGGAAATATCTTGAACCCCAGAGTGAAACTCGTTGTAAATTTCCTGAACATCCACTACGCGCACTTTAAATCCATTGTGTGATTCGCGAAATCTAGCCAATCGCTCAGCCGCACTTCGAAAACCAGGAAAAGTGATGATCAACATGTCCTGAGCAGCGAGTCCGTGCAGGTTTTGGTTTGTGACTTTACCAACGGCACGAGGCGTACTAAAATCAGCACCGCGAAAAGCTACGAATGTCCGCAAGGAATCTGTTTGTACACGAAAGATTGCGGTATTTCCCGAAACCGTTGCGGGAACGCGAAAAGTTTGCAAGGGATCCGTGACGTCCCAAATTTCCATACCAGCTGTGGCATTTTGAATGCTAAACTCGGTAATGTTCCCCGCACCTACGGATTGAATATCTCGAAAAATCATTGAAGTCCCGCTCATGGTCAATTGCCGACGAGCGTGAACACTAATGAAATCTAACCATGCTGTGGCCGCTGGATTTATCTGATTGTTATAGGTCACCGTGAGATTAACGCTATTGCCACTAGCGGTAGTCGTGCCAAATCCAGCTGCTGGAGTGGCAAATTCTTTAGAGTTGGGGAAGATTTGTGCAAAGTTGAGCTGCAGAACTTGGGTTCCTCCCGTGGACGCCGTCATAAATGTGCCATTTACCGTAGAGCGTGCCGCTGCCCGCATTCGGATATTAACCGGCGAATTGGGCACTAGGTTAGGCATCGGGAAACTGTAATTATACGTCAGATTAAAATCGAAAACATCCCCAAACCACTGGCGACCTACACGCTGCAAATTAACTTTCGTTTCCTCCAAAAAATCCAGCGCATCAAAAGCGCTCACATTTTGATTTGGCGCACTGGTAATACTTGGTGCTGTAGATATACGTTGTGCAGCCGTGGCGTCGATGCGAATAAAGTAAAAATTGTCGTCGGAGTAAATATTGTAGACATGCTGATAACGGTTTTCCGCCTGGTTATAATTCCATCGGTGAGGACCATGTGCATAAAAAAGTGCGTAATCAGAACCGCTAAAAACACCATCACCTCCATCGACCATAAGAATGGGAAGCTCAACCAAATCATCGATATGTTCGTCGCCCACACGCTCGGGCAACATTCCTCCTCGATTGCCAAAAACAGCAATGCCCGCTGAGGAAATCGAACCCGAAACGCCCATGTCACGCAAAAGCTGTGGGGTAATCCGAAAAACTCCGTCTCTATTTACCGCAACGCGATACCAATTTCCCTGAGCTAATACAGAGTTTGGTGAAAAAGTCTTTCGAGAAGCAACTTCAGTAATCGATGCGAGTTGATAGCTGTAGGTAAAAGACTTGACTAACTCATACCCTCCATTGGCCCGAGCACGAATTAAAGGTATCTGGGCCCTAACGTGATTTTGTCTGCCTATTGCCGAAATACCATACTCCAAACTCGCAAATCCTTCGCGCTCCCAGCTTCGAACCCACGACAAAGCCTCGCCAGTAAGCGGCTCCGTTTCGGTAACAACCACCTCAAAACGCAAAATACGCTCAGCATTTACCCGCTCATTGACTTCATATACCGGCTGCGAAAATGGAAGCGAATAGCCGCAAGGTGAACACTTAAATATCTTTTCCTCATCGGAGATTTTCTGGAGTCCCTCCCACTCTATTCGCACGCTTTGTTGGGCAAAAAGATTCACCGAAAAAAACAAAAAAACAAGTCCTAAAATAGAAGCTCTACGTGCAATTTCATATTGGAAATTCTCGATAAAGAAATCCTTCGACTCTTTAAGAAAACTCGTGAAATCGGAAACCGCATAGGAATTACGCATCGACAAATCAATTAAAATGATTCAAAGGCAAAACAGATAATATGCAAACATAACGATATAACTCCAACTGTGGTATAAATGATCGATAATTTTTGTGAATTTTAGTCAACCCGAAGATCAACCAATACACGAAAGAAAAATCTCGAAACAACTGGTTGATAACATGAGCACGCAAACTTAGATAAAACCTACCCCTAAAGCAACGGAAATGATGATCAACATGATTGCAACAAAAATTTGCAGAAACTCAATGGTGACTTTTTTAAGGAGTTTATTCCCTAAAAATGATCCTGAAATGCCCGCTAGGGTCGCACACCCAACCAGAAGTAAATTTTCGTTTAACCCCTCTCTCGAAAATCTCGTGGCGTATACACTCAATCGTGTAAAGTCTACAAATGTGGAAACAACTACTGCAGTTCCCACAAAGGCCTCCTTGGACAATCCGGCTTTAATTAAAAATGCACTTCGCAACGCACCCTGATTACCCGATAAGCCTCCAAAGAAACCACTGAGAAATCCCCCCAAAGGAAGTTTATCTTTGGAAAACTGCAAATTTCTTAAATAAGGAATCAAATCCATACTAGCGAAAATGATCAACAGTATGGAAATGATGAATTTCACAGGAAAAACTTCAAAGTGTTTTCCGAAAAGATTGTACGAAAATAACGGATCGGTATCGGATATGGTTAGCAACAACCAAGAACCAAGTACAGCGGCTATGACTGCGGGCAAACCAAAGCGTACTAATACCGAGCGGTCGGCATTGCGGCCAACCAACAACAACTTGAAAATATTATTGAAAAAATGAACCACCCCGGTAAGAGCAATTGCCAGTTCCACCGGAAAAAAAATCATGAACACCGGCGTAAGTATTGTCCCTAACCCAAATCCGGAGAAAAAGGTGAGTATGGCAACAAAAAAAGCAACAGTGGAAACAATAGCAATCTCCATCTATCTGGTGTTTTTCTGAATTCGCTTATCTACAGACCAGTTTCCACCTCCTCGAATGAGCAAAAATACAGCACCCAACAGCATGGCCCAATCGGTGCGACTTCCGTGCATCATTTCCCAAAAACCTTGATTAGACAATACCTCAGTCTTAGTGGTAGCAAAAGCAACAAGCATGATGGTTATAATAGGAATACTTGCCAAACGAGTGAGAAAACCAACCAAAATTAAGATTCCGCACAGTATTTCAAAACCACCAACAAAACTACCTAAAAATTCCGGTGAAGGAAGTCCGATCTTTTCAAAACGACCAGCCCCGCGAACAGCAGGGAATAAAAACTTTTGAATTCCTTCCGATAAAAAAACGGCTCCAACTATGAAGCGAATGATAATGGTAGTCCTGTCGGAATCTGTTTTTAAAATACGTTTTATCATTGATAGACTTTTGGTTTAGTTAAGCATTACACCGTTCGATGCGTAAAGATAGACAATTAACGTCCCCTGGATGCACAAACCTCGGCAAACAACTTAGAGTACGCCTCGGCAATGCTGTTCCACTCAGAGAAAAGCCCTTGATAATCGACCTTGGTGACGGCTTGATTTTTCGACAAAAAGTCTTTAAGTTCTGTGGATGTCTTAAAGTACATCTGAGCTTTATCGCCCAAAACGCCTCGATTAAACGCATTATCGTGGGCTACAATTGCACATCCAGAGGCCATTGCCTGCACCAGACTTGGGTTGGTGCCACCCACACTATGACCATGAAAATAATAACGAGCACCTCTACGCAGACGCTCCACCACCCCTTGATCGTAGATTCCACCTAACCAAAGCACACGAGATGATTCGGGGAAGTCTTTCTGTAATTTTCGAGCATAAGCATTGGATATTCCTCCCAACACAATGATTGGCGGCGCATTATCAACCTGAGTATGCGCCTCAAGAATAGTGTGAACATGATTTTCCGGCTCCATTCTAGCCATTAACATATCGTATTTTTCTAGGTGATCGACAGGTGAAAAATCTGCCGGCCGCATAGCATCGGCACCGTAAGCTATGATGCTTGAATTGCGCTGATAAACTTCCCGTAAATACTGAGCAATCGCAGGATGATCCGCAATGAGGTGATCGCTTGACTCTGCAGCCTTACGCTCTGCCCAACGAAGAAACAATCGTACAAATTTGGAATATTTCGAACGCTTCCACTCGAGTCCGTCCATGTTGCTTACCTGAACCGCTTTTTTCGACCACAAAAACCACCAAAGCGTGTTGCTGGTGTAGCCCAAGTGCAACCAAACATCAAATCGTCGTTTGCGCGCTTCTAAAATTCCGAATAAATCATAAAAAAATTGTCCGAATGTACCCAACACATTTTCTGGATTACTTACCCTAACGAGCCTTGCACCTTCAAAATACGATTCCGAAAACGGATGGTCGCGTGGTTGCAAAATGGAAAGGTCAACCGAGTAACCGGAATGATGAACCGCTAAGGCCTCCGCCAATGCTTCGAAGCCTCCGTAACGATTAGGCACACCTCGTGTACCCATAATTAACACACGAATTTTCTTGTATTGCGAAATCAGCGCATCAGCGTGTTGAGTCATGCCAAATGCTCTAAAATGCTCAACGGCCCGCTGATCTTGTTGGTAATTCATGGCTTGCTCAATGGCTTGTTCCAGCGCGTTTTCATCACCAGGTTTTGCGTAAAATGCAAAATCACGAAATACTTCACGCGTATCTCCCCCATCTCCAACTACAACAGACTTACCTAGGAAAGCCGCCTCTAAGGCCGACAAACCCGTTGTTTCAAACCAACTAGGCAACGCGACCACCCGGCACGTCCGAAGTTTTTCGTGATATTCCTCTTGCGGACAATGACCGTGAAAAAATACAGTGGAACCAGCCTCTTGCTCACATTTTTGAGCGTACGAAGCACTGCCTGCGCTTGGACGCCCAAAGACATGCAAAATCCATCCTCGACGATTACATACACGGATGAGCTCTAAAACACCTTTTCGTGGCTCAATGTATCCCGCAAAACAAATCGAATCAGACTCTACAACAGGATTATCGTGATAGGTAGGGACATTTACCCCTAGAGGAATCACCGATTTCTCAATCTCAACATCAAAATACTGCTCGATGCGATTCCACTCATGATGCGTTGATGCAAAGGCAGCATGAACGCGATTCAAGACATACTGCATCGATTTTTTATGCCCTAGGAATACGTAGCGCCAACCAGGAAAAGGAGTTTGCCGTCGCAACCAACGACCCAGCACCTTTAAGTATTCCCAACCAAACCGACCACTTGCACGCGCAACGAAGCGAATGAGTCCCCTACGAAAACGCAAGTCCAATTCGTAAAAATCTACCCAAATTGAAAACAAATATACCGGTATTCCGTGGGAAAAAACCGGAATAATCTCTGCCGGTCGACCAAGATTGAAAACTTGTATAAGGTCGTACTTTTTCCAATCACGAACTTCATTAAAAGCCAATACATCAACGACATAACCCCTCCGTCGAAACTCCTCTGCTGTGGTTTTGGCCTGCACCACATCACCGCCACTATTGTGACGATGATCACTTCGTAAAAGAAAAAGAATTGTATTAATTTTGCGCAACAATCAGGGGACTTTGGTTGTTTAGCAAATGTACTCGTGAAATGTAAATTCAAGCGAGTCGAAGTTTTAATTATTAATACTGCCTTGTATTAGGCCAAATCAACTTTCAAACACATGAAAAAGTTACTAGTTTTAGCTGGATTTGTCGTATTCACCGCTTGCGGAGGAGGCGCCAATGAAGAGACCACCACCAATGAATCAGCTCCTGAAGTAGAGGAAACAACTGAAGTCGCCGACGACAACGCTGGGGATGATGAGGTTATTGTTATCAATTTAACCACAACGGGAGAAACCATGACCGACATGGCTTTTGAACCCAAACAAATTAAAGTCCCTGCGGGAAGTACAGTTCGTGTAGTATTAGACAACGTAGCTGAAGCACACGCTATGGTTCACAATTTTGTACTGATCGACCGCGGAAGTTCTGAAGAAATTTATCCTTTAGCAATCGAAGCTGGTCCAGACAAAAATTACATCCCCGAGCACTCTGGTATTTATGCCGCAACCCCCATGGCTAATCCGGGCGAAAAGGTAGAGATTGAATTTACCGCCCCAAGTGCCGGAATTTATCAGTACATCTGTACCTATCCAGGTCACGCCTCAATGAAAGGTATTTTCGTTTCTGAATAATACCTTCGTATTGCAAAAAATTCCCCGGTTGTATGATGAATACGACCGGGGATTTTTATTTTTGATATTTGAATTATTCGGTTGACAGGAGGCACTGTGACAAACTCCAAATTGCAATACCGCAACTCACCGCAACATTTAGAGAATGCTTTGTTCCGTACTGAGGGATTTCAATAGCGCTTTCACACATATCAATCACCGCTTGATCGACTCCACTTACCTCATTTCCCAGAACGAGCGCTACTTTATCCGAATTTCGAATAAACTCATCCACCTTTTCCAAAGATTGGCTGTTGGTGGTCTGCTCCAAACAGAATACGCGAAATCCTTGTTGCTGCAAATTCCTGACACAATCCTCCGTTGTAGCGTGATGTGACCAGTCGACCGACTCGGTGGCACCCAATGCGGTTTTGTGAATGGCCTTATTTGGTGGGAGCGGTGTGCGATCACAAAGATGAATATGCTCGACTAAAAAGGCATCGGCGGTACGAAATACCGAACCTACATTATGCATGCTTCGGAGATTGTCTAACACCAAATGAAGTTTTATCTTCGTGGCCTGTTTAAACTCCGAAAGTTCCAACCGAGCCATCTCGCTGGTTTGAAGTTTTCGTTGTTGATTTAGTTTCTCCATTTTAATGCCTTTATACGTGAGCAAAAGTACGAGTGAGACCCCGTTGATGAAACAATACCACAGCATAAAAGCTAGGTATCCCGATGCCATACTATTGTTTAGGGTTGGTGATTTTTACGAAACCTTTGGTCAGGATGCTGTTCGGACTTCAGAAGTCTTGGATATTGTCTTGACAAAAAGAGCCAACGGAGCAGCTGCCAAAATTGAATTGGCAGGTTTCCCTCATCACTCCTTAGAGACTTATTTACCTAAATTGGTAAGAGCCGGTCATCGAGTAGCGATATGCGATCAGCTGGAAGACCCTAAAAAAACCAAAACCATTGTCAAACGAGGAGTCACCGAATTGGTAACACCTGGGGTAACAATGAGCGATCAATTGCTCAACGCCCGAAGCAATAATTTTCTCTGCACGTTAAGTCCTGCGGGTGAAGTCTGGGGAATAGCCCTAGTAGACATTTCCACCGGAGAGTTTTTAGTCAGTCAGGGCAGCAAAGCTGAAATTGAACAGTGGTTGCAAAATTTTTCGCCCAGTGAGATCATATTCCCCAAGCGGCATAAAGATGCGCTTTTGCAAAAGATAAAAGAAAAAACACCTTACTTTGAACTGGATGAATGGGTATTTAAGCCCGACTATACCTATGAACTACTCAATCGTCAATTCGAAACCAATTCACTCAAGGGCTTTGGAATTGAGGACTGGCCGGAGGCAATCATTGCTGCCGGAGCTGCGATCCATTACTTGCGTGAAACCGAGCACAAAGACCTAGGACACATCAGCGGGATCGGGAGAATTTATGGTGGGGATTTCCTTTGGATGGATGCCTTTACCATGCGCAATTTAGAGGTCTTTCGTTCCAACGCACCCGACGGAGTGAGTCTGGTAGACACCATCGATAATTCAGTCTCACCAATGGGTGGGCGTTTACTACGAAGGTGGTTATCTTTCCCTCTAAAAGATGTAGGTGAAATTGAAAAAAGACTTGATTTGGTGGATTTCTTCACCAAAAACCCACAGCAAGGCGAACCCTTTCGCGAACAAATAAGACAAATTCACGACCTTGAACGTCTGGTTTCAAAAGTCAGCACGGGAAGAATAAATCCCCGCGAAATCAAACAACTTCGCAATGGATTGGCCGCAATTATTCAAATAAAACAATTAGCCAAAGACTGTGACAATGCCCAATTGACCAGACTTGTCGACGTGCTACACCCTTGCGAGGGCTTGAAAACCGCCATAGAAACCACCATCGCCGACGAACCTGCAGTGGCTGTTGGGAAAGGTAAAGTCATTGCGGATGCTTGTAACCAAGAACTCGATGAGCTTCGAAAACTCCTGTATTCTGGTAAAGAGCAGCTGGCTCAAATGCAAGAACGGGAAATACAACGAACCGGAATTCCTAATCTAAAAGTGGCTTTTAACAACGTTTTTGGCTATTACATCGAGGTTAGAAATACGCATAAAAACAAAGTCCCTGACGATTGGATTCGCAAGCAGACTTTGGTTAATGCTGAAAGATATATCACCGAAGAATTAAAGGTCTACGAAGATAAAATCATGGGCGCTGAAGAGAAAGTCTTGCATTTAGAGCAGCATCTTTTCGGTGAACTAATCAAGGAATCTGCTACCTATGTTGGTGCACTGCAACAAAATGCACAAACCATCGCTCGACTAGACTGTCTTATTGGATTCTCCCAACTGGCGTTAAAAAATAATTTTTCACGACCTGAATTTACAGAAGAACCTGGCATTGAAATCAGGGAAGGCAGACACCCAGTAATCGAAAAACAACTTCCACCTGGGAAGCCCTACATACCCAACGATACAGTACTTCATGCGGAGGGCGCACAGATTATGATGATCACCGGACCCAATATGGCTGGTAAGTCGGCGCTTTTAAGACAAACTGCTCTTATTAGTCTATTGGCTCAAGTAGGATCGTTTGTGCCCGCCTCGAGTGCTCGTTTGCACCCCCTCGACAGGATATTTGTTCGTGTTGGAGCTTCCGATAACATTTCTCAAGGCGAATCGACCTTTATGGTAGAAATGAACGAGACAGCCACCATCCTCAACAATTTATCGGCAAAAAGCCTCATATTGCTCGATGAGATAGGCAGGGGCACATCCACCTACGATGGGATTTCCATTGCGTGGAGCATCGCACAATTTCTTCATGAACATCCATTCCGGCCGCTCACGCTTTTCGCTACACATTACCACGAATTAAACGAAATGGAGAAGACCTATGAGCGTATACGTAACTTTAATGTGAGTGTCAAAGAAATAAAAAATGAGATTGTTTTTCTTCGAAAACTTGCCGAAGGTGGAAGTGAACACAGTTTTGGTATTCACGTAGCCAAAATGGCCGGACTACCACCACTGGTTGTGGCCAATGCACGCTCCGTACTCAGCAAATTAGAATCCTCCCGCAGGGAACAAACGCCAACCGAGTTGGGAAAAAAAGACGTCCAGCTCTCAATTTTTCAACTTGATGATCCGTTGTTGGAAGATATAAAGGAGGATATTAAAAACCTAGACATCAACGCACTTACACCGGTTGAGGCATTGATAAAGCTCAATGAACTCAAGAGAAAATTGGGCATGTAATAATATATAAGTCCGCTCTAGAAAGACCCTTTCTGCAAAAATCTTCCATTTTGCAATGGATTCATAAATAAAAAGCCACCCCATTTCTGAGGTGGCGTCTTAAAAATCTAGTGAAGATTAACTATCGAATAACTTGGAATCGCAAACGTTGATCAATACCAGCGCCATTTAGGCGAATTACGTACTGACCATTGCTCAAATGCTCCGTTGAAAGAACTTGGTGTTGCTCAGCAGCATCTCTAAAGGTACCACGGTTTACAACTTGACCCATCAAATTAAGTACTTCATAGTGAACATCGCCATTGGATGCAGCACTTAAGTCAATGTTGATATGCGTATTTGCGGGATTGGGGTACAAGTTGAGCTTAGCTTGAATAGACTCTTCGGCATCTTCTTGAACTCCCAACTGACCAAAGTAAGCATTGGTAGATTGTAAAACTTCTTTGGTAGTCATGTTTTGAATCCACGCAACAACCGCCAAGTTATTAAAATTCTCAACCGTATGATTGGTTGCGTGATTTACTGGTGACTGCGCACTCGGAGGCAGAATAAACGATCCATTAAAGGTGTAATCAAAATTCAAAGGAACGTTATTGCCCTCAACCAAAGGCTGAAGCACATTACCCTGTGAAGATGTCATGAACTTCTTGAATACATCGTAGAAGATGGTTTCTCCGTTCGACTTTGCATTCAGTGTAGTTGTTTTTTCATAAATAGCTACAAACAAACGCAAGTTACCAGAGAGGTTGGTAAGAGGAATAATTTCCAATTGCGTATTAACCGTTTGACCAGAAATTTGGTAAGCGGCGGCTATTTCGACAAACGCTGGACGATCACGGAAACCATCAATAATAGCCTGAGTGGCTTGTCCGGCATGCTGATCCCACTGTCCGTCGATCTGCATACGAGGTACCGATGAAACATTATAAAACACCCGACGATCCTGAGCTTCTAGAGTAAAATAAGGATCTCCCGCACCTGGCCAACTCATCTGATATTTCAAGATATTGAATCGACCGGGATTTTGCTGATCCATAAGTGCCTTAAATGAAGTATTTGCTGGCGCACAAGGAGGGCATGTTGAGGAACTAAACACTTCCATTAATGGACGGCGCTGAGCTGTGATGCTTACTACATTGACAGTTTTACGAACTGTATCGTTGGATGGATTTTGATCGGCTGAGCCATTTGGACTAGAAACCCAGAAAGCAATCTCAGTCATTCCAGTTGCAGAAGGCGTCCAAGCAGTACTATGCGTTACCGTAGTAGAGCTATTGGTAGAAAGGTTAACAGTTGCAGGAGCGCTAACTGTAGCACCACCGTTGATGGAGTAGTTCAAAGTAACACCCGTAACGGTCGTGGAACCAAAATTACCAATTGCTGCCTGAATATTCAAGGGGCCATTAGCAATCGCAATGATGTCGGAAACTAACAAGCCACCTGAAGCCATATCTAAACCAGGACGAGCGCCCTGGATAAAGGTATAGTAAATGTTATCTTCGGGACCCGGATTACTTCCAGATTGGATAGGCACGCTTGGCGACCCCGCAACCATAGTAGCGGTAGAAGAATTGATTTGTAATCCAACAGTAAAGCCAGCTGCAGAACATCCCGCACCTCCAGCATTACGCTGATCAACAACATGAATTAGATTCGTTGACTCCTCCAAAACAATTGACCAGTAATTCCAACAGTTGGCTGCAGGAACATCATAGGAAGAGAACATAATCCAATGCTGACGATTTGGAGCTGTACCAAAAGTCTTAGTGACGATTTTATCGTTAGCACCCGGAGCCGCTAAACCCCAAATCATTACTGAATTATCGGGAATAAGCGCCGAAGGCAAGGTTCCATTACTACCAGGAGGAACTGCCGTAGCAGAGACATCAAAAGTTAAAACCCCGGAAGTACTGACCTTGTATTGAGTCACTGGCGAACCATTAAAAGAAAAACTAAAAGGTACACTAGCAACAGACGACCATTGTGCCGTAGCTGTAGACCCTGGATGAATCTCTGTCCAGCCTGCAGCTAAACCGCCGCCAACCGGAAACTCCTGATCATCCATAAGATCTCCAGGATTACCATTTACTATGGACTTGGTGTAGTAATACTGTCCAAAAATGGGAGAGACCAACAAAGCTAGTGCTGCAGTTAGTCCAAAAGCGTACATTTTTTTCATAAGCTCAAAATTGGTTTTAAATTGTCTAAAAAAATCTACTTCGGTCGCTCGATTCTCTTCCACACCAATCTACGAAAGAACGGTAGATAGAGAAATTTACTCCATTGTAGACTTCATCGATTCATAAATTGTTCACTTACAAAGGCATCAAAAAAGCTTACTGCTAATTCAAAATTCTCCAAGGGTGTCAAACTAAATATTTCTTCAAAAATGAAAAACTTTGGCGTTTGACCCCCAAAAACAAATTGAACAACTTTCAAAACTCGTCTGCAAAATTTACTACGGAGTAAAAATGCAAACGATACCTTTGCAACGACAGGACAATATTAAGAAATAAATTCAAACAACTGAAAAAAATTTTAGGGCTAATTATTTGCAATGCAAGCATATAATTTAAACATCAACATTTGCAACCAAAAAGATCCCCCCAAAAAAACTACGAACATTAAATTTACATCAACAAAATGAGGACCCTTTGCTTTAATTTTTCGGAAATCCCAATACGAACCTATCACGATATTTTAGTCTTACGCGCAGCTGTTTTTGTCGTAGAACAGAATTGTGTTTATCAAGATGTGGACGAAAAAGATCCTGTGAGCATGCATGTAATCGGACTCTCGAAGGAAAATGAAGTAATCGCCACTGCACGAATTGTACCGCCGGGATATAGATACCCAGATGTTTCGATTGGACGAGTCGTGGTAAGCAAAGAATACCGACAATTTGGTTATGGGAAAATATTGATGGAAAAAGCAATAGAAGAGACCTACAGGCACTACGGCAGATGTCCCATACGCATAAGCGCGCAAGCATACCTTGAAAAATTCTATTCCGATCTAGGGTTTACACCTACAGGAAAAAGATACCTAGAAGACAATATCCCGCACCTAGAAATGCTTCTTGACTGAGGGGGATCTCCAAAATATTGATAAAAAAAAGACCAAGCAACTCTAAAAGTTACTTGGCCTTTTGGTCGGGGTGACTGGACTCGAACCAGCGGCCCCCTGGTCCCAAACCAGGTGCGCTACCAACTGCGCCACACCCCGAAAGCTTCTCTGCGGTGAGAGGGGGATTCGAACCCCCGGTACGCGTTAACGTACGACAGTTTAGCAAACTGTTGGTTTAAGCCACTCACCCATCTCACCGGGTCTCGCGATTTCGGACGGCAAAAATAACCACACAAATCGTATCCACAAGTACTTTTTTGTGTTTTTTTCACTTTAATTTCTAGGTACACATTTTCAATGAAATACAATGGCGAAAAAAGAATTCAAAACCAAACCACCAAGGCCTTTACGGTGTAGTATTTGCCAAGCTTAAGTATCTTCGCAACGTCAAAAAATCTAAAATGCGCATTCTACTAATCTGTTTGTCAACACTTGTTTCGCTAGCCTCACTAGCACAACCAACCAGAATTTTGTTTATCCTTGATGCCTCTGGCTCAATGAATGCTCGCTGGGAAGATGGCACAAGATGGGAAATTGCCACCAAAATCCTCAGTAATACACTCGATTCTTTGGAAAAAACGACCGCACCACCCGAAGTAGCACTGCGGGTATATGGACATCAACACAGCTTTCCTCCTCAAGTCTGCAACGACACCAAATTAGAAGTCGCCTTCCACACAACAAGTTATAGACATATTCGCAACAAACTAAAATCCCTCCGCGCCAAAGGAACAACCCCCATAGCATATAGCCTAGAGCAAGCCGCTAATGACTTCCCAAGTGAAGCCGGAAGAAATATCATCATTCTACTTACCGACGGAAAGGAAGAATGCGATGGAGACCCCTGCAAAATCTCCCAAATGATTCAAGAAAAAGGAATTTCAATACGCCCATATATCATTGGTATGGGAATGGAAAACAATGACATGAACGCATTAAACTGTATTGGAAAAACCTTCAACACTTCTACACCACAAGAATTTCAACAACAATTGCACGCGGTTATACGCTACAGTCTACTTCCTTCTTCCGCTCAAGTGGACCTTTTAGACCTTAGAGGAAAAAACACGGAAACAAACGTAGGCGTCACCATCAGTGAACAATTTACCGGAAAGCCGATGTACCATTTTGTACATACGCTAAACCGAAAGGGCAATCCCGACACCATCTACATTGACCCCGCCCCACTCTACCGACTTACTGTACATACAACACCGCCTGTAACTCGAGAAAATATTGAGCTAGCACCAGGAAAACATACGCATATAAGCGCATCCATTCCACGGGGTATTTTGCAAATTAACATGCCCTCAGCCCAGGCCTATAAAGACCTAAAAACGCTAGTTCGACAAAATGGAAATACCATCAATCTAGTAGATGTACCGGGTAATCATTCCTACCTTGCTGGCATGTATGAATTGGAAATTCTCAGCCTCCCCCCCATGAAATTAAATGTGGAGGTAAAGGCCGATGAAAAGGTTGAAATAAAATTACCTGGTCCGGGAACGGTTCTTTTTCAAGCCAATGCCGCGTTTTACGGACATATCGTGATGGAAGTCAACGGAAAATGGGAAAATATCTACACCTTCCCCGCTAATTCCACTACAAGATTTAGTCTAGGAATGCAACCGGGAAATTACCGACTGATCTACCGACCAGTAAGCGCAAAATCCATGTACTTCAACAAAGAAATCCCGTTTGAGGTCAATACTGGCGGAAGCACATTAGTAAAAATACCTTGATTATGACCAAAGCAGAAAAAGTAGATTATGTCATTCGCGAACTGGGCCAACTGTATCCGAATCCCCCAATTCCCTTAGACCATAAAGACAATTATACCTTATTAATCGCGGTATTACTTTCGGCGCAGTGTACCGACGAGCGCGTAAATAAAATCACCCCGTTACTTTTCAGTAAGGCGGATAATCCGCGAGATATGGTGAATTTGGGTTTGGAGGAAATCGCCAGAATAGTAAGACCTTGCGGCTTAGTCCCCATGAAATCCAAGGGAATTTATGAGCTTTCGCATATTCTACTGAATGAATACGGAGGTGAAGTCCCGGCCGACATGGAGGCTCTGGAAAAATTACCTGCAGTAGGACACAAAACGGCATCGGTTGTAATGAGTCAAGGTTTCGGCGTTCCGGCTTTTCCTGTGGACACGCATATCCACCGACTCATGTACCGCTGGGGTTTTTCCAACGGAAAATCAGTAGTGCAAACGGAAAGAGATGCTAAACGTCTATTTCCAAGAGGAAAGTGGAACGACCTCCACATCCAAATCATTTATTACGGAAGGGAATACAGCCCCGCAAGAGGATGGAGTCTCGAGAAAGATTACATCTCAAGAAACATTGGTAGAAAGTCACTCATCAGTAAATTAGAAAAATAAATGCTGCATCACCAAAACGGAATGCAGCATTTAAGTATTTTCCAAAACAAATTAGGACTTTAAGGCCGCGTTGCGCTTTACTCGCTGATAAACAGATATAAATCCGCCAACTGCCATAAGAATACAACCTGCCCAAAGGATATTTATCCAAGGGAATATTATCGCCTTTAAAACGACAAACTCATCGTCATTATCGACTTTTTGTTTCGTTTTTATCAGGAGTTTATTTTGCTCCAGATTGATTTCTTCAAAGCGAATTTTAACATTTGCCTCTTCTACAATAACCTCTTGATGAACCGGATCATCGTTCTCAATAGAGTAAGTTGGGCGAACGTCATAAACTTCACCTGTAGTGCTCATCAAGCGGAAAACTGCTTCAATGGTTAAGCGTTGCAACGACAAATCATCGTTATATACCGGCTCAGCATTGATGCTGTCTAAAATAAGGAAGTGGCGGTTAACAATGAAAGTATCACCTTTTGCCATGAGAAACTCCATTTCCTCACCATAGCCCTCGTCATCGCCGCGTTTATCCATATCGGCCGCGTACGTGAGATGTGTGAAAATGTCTTTATGCAAATAATGCTTAGTACTGGGCTCAGCAACGAGTCCCATTTGATCATTAATCTGCAAATGCGGTTCCAATCGAAAATCAAAATCGTATCCTCCATCCGCGTTCAAACGCAAATAATCCATAAAGTAATACCGGCGATGAGCAATTTGTTCGACGCCACTAAAAGTCACGGCAAAATCGGCCATCTTTACGGTGTCGTTCAATTCAACCAACAAATTTTCACTGGCGGGGAAATTCTCAGATAAAAATATTGGACTCTTTGAGATGTATTTCTTTGCTCCATTACTAACCAAAGAGCCTACAATCAAAAGACCAAAACCGACGTGTGCAATGGATGATCCACTAAAGGCGAATTTCCCCTTCGCAATGCTAATCCAATAGTCGATATTTGCGATAACCACATACCAACCGCTCAACATGAGAAGAACATACAATGGGTTTTTGTAGAGTTCGTATGGCAGCAAAAATGCTAAGGAAATAAGCAAGGCCAAAGCAAGAGAACGCGCCAGTGGCACCCATGTCCACTTCAGTCTCGATTTTCTGTACGACAAGAATTGCCCTACCGCCATCAGAAATCCTATTGCTATGGCAAAGGGAACTTGCCACGCATTGTAGTGGGCAATAACGTCGACTGGTGGAGCCATGTGCTTGCTGAGAATAGGCACAAAACCCTCAGGACCGATAAGTTTATCAATTACCGGAATGCTGGTAGAGAATATAATTTGAAATCCAGCTATGAACAACAATAATGAACCCACAAACATCCAAAATTCGCGTGACCAGAACTCTTCATTTCCGTCGCTCGTGGGTATGGTTTTATAAGCTCGAATATAAAAGAATAAGGGGATGGCGACGAAGGTAAACAGCAAAATAAGCAACTGCCCGTTTAGACCTAGGTCGACAAAGGAATGGACTGAAGAGTCACCCAAAACGCCGGAACGTGTAAGGAACGTCGAGTAAAGAATGAAGAAGAAGGCAAGGATAACAAAAATGTACATCGAGTGTGCTGCCCCTCCACGATTTCGCTCGATAAGCATCAGGTGGCCCGCACCTACCAAAATGAGCCAAGGCACTAACGAGGCATTTTCCACCGGATCCCAAGCCCAGAAGCCGCCAAAACTCAAAGCTTCATAAGCCCAAGCTCCACCCATCAAAATACCCGTACCCAAAATGCTAATGGAAAAGAAAGTCCAAGGTAAAGCCATGTTAATCCAAGACTTATGATCTTTACGAAGCAATCCCGCCATGACGAATAAAAACGGAACTGCAACACTGGCAAAGCCTAAAAATAAAGTCGGGGGATGGATAGTCATCCAATAATTCTGCAACAAAGGATTCAAGCCGGTTCCATCGGAAAAGGCCTCAATTTGCTGCAAGTAATCAGGCAAACGAGTCCAAGGAAGCATTGCGTTTTCAGGTAACTCACGAATGAGGACAAACGGACTAATACCAATTTTCAACTCACCGATGTAAACACCGAGAATCATACTCGTAAGCACCAATTGAATAAGGGAAAGAAAACCAATTACCGGGGCAGTCCATTGTTTTGCCGTAAACAGCAATATTAGTCCTAAGACGGAGTGCCAAAACATCCACAGCAAGAAGCTACCCTCCTGGCCTTCCCAAAAAGCGGAAAAAACGAAGCGTTTTTCTAAATCCAATGAAGAGTGTTTCCAAACGTAATCGTATTCGAAGTAGTGTCCCAAAAGCATAAAAAACAAAAGACCTACTACCGCGAAAATACTAACGGCATGCACCCCAAAACCCCACTTTCCAGCTCGAATTGTCGAGGCATTATTTTTTGAAAAAAGCATTGTAATCATTGAAAACAATGCCGAAGCAAAAGCCAATATTACCAGAAAGCGACCAACCTCACCAATCCACGTAGACTCGCCAATATATTCCATGAGAAAATGTTAAAGAAAAAATTAATCAACCTCCGCCAATGTATTCTGCTCATTGTACTTAGAAGGACATTTCAGCAGAATTTCCGTTGCCACAAATCCAGAATCTGTGGCAAATCCCTTCATGGTAATATCTTCAGATCGTTCAAAATCTGTAGGTTTCACATCACCATAAAACACCTTTGACTGCGTACCGTTTTTATCGGTTGCAAAAAAGGTCAATAAATTTCGACGAGCATCATAATGAATTTGCTCTTCTTTATCCAATTCACCAATTACGGTAAAAGTTTTCCCTGGATTCAGCTGTGCAGACTGAAAATCAATATACGTGCTAGAATCCGTTAACGTAGCAATCACCACTCCTATAGACGTGAAGATTAAAATCAAAGCTATTATATGTGTCTTTTTCATAATTCAAAAAATTCTACCGAATTATCGGTATTTACAATCTACTCTCGATCCAATTCGTCGACTTTATCTTCGAGTTTTTTCACTTTACGATCAACGACAAATAAGTACGTAATCAAGGCGGCAAACAGAACAAGCATTACAGCAATAACAACGTATATCTTGCCTTGTTCTCGGAACAAATCAGCCATTTCCACCGAAGTACTTTGCGCTTGCAAAGAAGGAAAGACCAAGAACAATGTTATGGCGGCAATAATTTTTCGTGTATTTTTCAAAATAATCATCGTTTTGTTGTGTCTAATTGCAGGGTTTAGTCTATTTCCAAACTCGATTACTAATTTTCAATTCGATTTTTCGCATGCGTACTTGCAAACTGTAGAGCCAGTAGCCCAAGAGGAACCAACCAATCACTGCGGGATAAAATACTGTGCGCATATTACTGTCCAAATCGTACGAACTAAAAGCCGGGTTCCCCCCATTGCCAGGATGCAAACTATCGGTTAGTCTGGGTAAAATTTGAATAAAAACTATCATCATCACAAAAGCGAAAATGTTGTATACACCGGAAATTCTCCCTCGTTTTTGATCGTCGTCGATACTTGATCGAAGCACTAAATAAGCGGCATATCCTAAGAAGCTAACCGCTGCCCCATTCAGTTTGGGGTCGTTGACCCAGGGCGCACCCCAGGTAAAATTCGCCCATAACATTCCGGTGAGAATACCGATACTTGCAGCAACCATACCCACCTGAACAGCGATATTGGCGCGAATATCCCAAATAATTTTTCCCGTACTCAAATGTGCAACGCTCGATACCACACTCATGGTAAAAAGTATCAGCATGACGAACCACATGGTAACGTGGAAATATAAATTACGAATCGTTTCGTTAAGTATTGGCAAACGAGGGACTTCGCCTAATAAGCCGGCAACAATCGTGTAACCAACAAGCAAAATACCTAGAATCTTCCACCAAACACCTTTTACATTAAGCATATCCAAAGATTAAAATGCGTGCGTTTCGAGCGGCAAAGTTACGTTACAAAACAAGGATGAATGTGTGACTAGAATGCGCATTTAGTAGTTTATTAAATAATCGGAAACCGAAATTTGAAAAACATCAACAAGTATCTTTGCCGCATGTTTGCAATATTAGATACAGAAACCACAGGAGGCCAGGTTGGCGAGGAAAAAATCATTGATTTAGCAATTTTTCTGCACGACGGAGAAAAAGTTGTAGACCAACTGATCACGCTCATCAATCCACTAAAGCCCATTCAACCCTTTGTTCAAAAAATGACCGGTATTGGCCCTAATATGGTTCGCCAAGCGCCGCGTTTTCATGAGGTTGCCAAACGCATCGTAGAAATTACCGAAAACGCCGTGCTCATCGGGCACAATATCGCTTTTGACTACCGTATGCTGCGTCAAGAATTTGCTGAATTGGGGTTCACTTTTGAAAGAGAAACCCTGGATACCCTTTTCTTAGCCGAAGGTTTGATTCCAGGCCTACCGGCTTACGGATTGTCTAAACTTTGTCAAGAGCTCAACATTGTAAATCCCGACAAACACCGTGCGGAAGGAGATGCTCGCGCAACGATGGAGCTATTTGAAATCCTTATTCAGAAAGACGAACAGAAAAAATTATTCGGCATACGCTCTATGTACACCGCTCAGCCGAAAGAGCAACTCGGAAAAACATTGCGAACACTGCTTCGAAATGTAACGACCAGACACGGAGTTTATTACGTCTTCGACGCCGAAGGAAAATGCATCTATCTGTGTCCTTTATACCAAGCCAAGGAAAATATTACGCGTCGGTTTTTATCCGACACTACAGAAAACAAAATTTTCCAAGCACAAGCCGCAGAATCGGGTACAGAACATCTACCGTCAAAATGGCTGGCACTATGGAAATCCTACACCGACTACCTAAATCTTCAGCCGCCGTATGTTCTGCAATCGCCATTGAGCAGACAAAAAATTGCCGTTTACATCAAAGACGGAAAATACAAAAGCGGTAAAAATCCTGAAAAAAACCAAGTGATTTTATGGATGTCCTCTCCGTTTTTAGCCGGAAAGGCGGCTTCATTCCTAAACGAACATTTATTTGAATACGCTCCGGGAGAGGCACATTCTCGCACGGTGCTATTTCCCAAAACAGAACAAATAGAAACCTTCAATGGTCGAGATATTACGGAAAAACTTTATCTAATTTGGAACGAACAAAAGCTGGAAGGCTATGTGTACTCAACCACTAAAGAACCCCTGAAGAAAAAAGACGCTAGAAAAAACCGCGCAACAAAACTCATCGATGATGCGTACGGACTCGGACTGTGGTTGGAAAATACGAAAACTGTCGATCTTTTAGGGAAAAACAACGGATAGGATGGCTTTCCTTAAATAAACTTATACCCAAAGCTTAGCATCAAGTGGGTAAAGCGAAGGTTGACTGGATACATTTCATTGCGAAAATTAACACCCTCGAAACTATTGGTCATTGAGGTTTCGTAGCGTACATCCATAGAAAAACTACCTGCGTCTAATCCCAGTCCGACACGCCAAGCGCGACTCTCATCACGAAGTCCATCAGCTACCATATTAGAAAGACCTTCTGTACGGTTAAAATTAAAAACAACGCCTCCGTAAATGCGCACTGGCCCTAGTTTTTGACCAATTTGCAGAGGAACATCCAATCGATTGGACCGCTTCCTGGAGCATCGTGCGATACTCGTCGGTTCGGGCCGGCATCTCCGGTT
>REDE01000139.1 GCA_007693635.1 Flavobacteriales bacterium
AGGCTAACTATCGGGGCTTTTTTTGTGGGGCGCTTCGTCTACTCGGTTGAATGTTAGCGGTTCGGGCTTCCTTTTTTCGGTCTCTTGTTGTAACCAATTGTCGGGTCATTTGAATTAAATTTCAGTATGAATTCAATCTCTTTTTGGTTTATTTCCTGTTGTGTTGCTGTCTCCGACTCCCATAAAATTTCTTTCTTGATTGCAAATTCTTTACGCTCTTCTCTTGTAAAATCTTTTTCAATTAGTTTTCCGTCCGCACTTCCAAAATAGTTTATACTGTCAGTAATATCTTGTCCAATGTAAATTTTTCCATTCGGATAAGTAATTTTATAGATGACTTTCAATCTATTGGTTTCCATCCAAATTCCTTTTCAATTTGTCTTCTGTATTCAGTATCAATCTGTCTTGGTGCTTTTCTGATATATTCTTCTGCTAATTGTCTTTCGTTGTGTTCAATTTCATTCAAGTGAGCAATGATTTTGACAACTGATGGTCTTTCATTATCTGTCTTGGCGGAAAATGATAAACCTGTCCATATAGCACTGTCAATGTTTTTCTCTTTGAGCCAATTTTGAATTTCGACTTGGATTTCGTCAGTTACATTGTCTTTTTGATTAACAAAATGTATAAGCGAGTCCTTCTTAACGCCTTCTCTTTCGATAAGAGAATTCTTTGCTTCGTCAATGTCGGTGCAATTCATTAAAGCCCACAGTGTTCTTATAGGTTTGGCTTCCTTGTCGATGATGAGAGTTACTCGATTGTCGCTTGAAATTCGTGTAAACTCAATTGGCAAAATTGGTCCATCTTCAAACCAATGATTCTGGATTTTCAATCTTTTTGGTCTCCAAATTAATGAACCCCATCCTATGCAAGCTATTTTTTGTTTCATTGTCATTTGCCTATGTCGTGTTTCAGCCTGACCGCTAACCCGTTTCTAACCGCAAAAAAACTATACACACCCCCATCAAGATATATTGTACAGTAAGTATTGCGTTTACTGAAGCCCAAATATACTGTAAATAATTTTCTGAGAGCATGTTTGATGAACGTAAACACGTACACACAAATCGAATTTTGCTGTCAATACTACAGGTCGTTAAATGGAATCTTTATTTTTTTCAAACTTTTTTGGATGACGGTTCTGCGCTTGGTGTTCGTGCGGGATTTAGAAGACCCAATTCTTAAAATTTCAATTGAAAAACTGAGTCCGCTCTAAAAAGGATGATTTTAATCAAAATCGACCCGGAGGGGATTTTTGAGCCGGAGCTAACCAGCTGTTAGTGAGGATTCCAAAATCTACCGACAAGGAAGATTTTGGCAGAAAGGGACTTTTTAGAGTGGACTCAAAACTGTATTTAAATTTAACCACTTCACCCTATTGTTGAATGACTTAACACTAAACATGCTTTTCTCGCAGCGCATTCTTTTTATCGCTTCACATGTATCAATTTTGTGCCCTCTCCAAGTCTTGAATTAAGCGCATCAAATCAATGGTGAAGATTCAGAAACGTGGATTAATCTAAATTAGCTCTCTGGCTAAATCGTTTTATATCTTTACCGCTCAAATCATTCACACCAATTTGAACGCTTCAATCATTTTTATAGATACGGAAGTTGATGCCCAAGGTAAAAAAATCTTGGACATTGGCGCGGTATCTGGCGATGCTAAAATATTTCACGAAGCGTCTGCAGAAGGGTTTGCTTCCTTTATCGAAGGGGCCGAGTATCTGGCTGGTCACAACATACTGCAATTTGATATTCCTCAACTTACCAAAATTACCGGTAGTGCCATCTTTCTCGCCATTCATTTTATCGACACTTTACCGCTTTCACCTCTACTTTTTCCTAAGAAACCCTACCATCGACTCTTAAAAGACGATAAACTGCAAACGGAAGAGTCGAACAATCCGGTGAACGATGCCATTAAATCCAAAGCACTACTTGAAGATGAATTGATTGCTTTTGAGCGGCTTAACCCCACACTAAAAGACATCTTCTTTATTCTGCTGCGCAACAAACCAGAATTTGAAGGTTTCTTCCGCTACACCGGTTACCAGCCGCAAAGTCGTAACCTGATCGACAACATCAACCGCTATTTTGGCGATAACATTTGTGCCAATGCCAATCTACGGGCAATGGTTGACAATCACCCCATTGCGCTGGCGTACAGCCTGGCTCTGCTCAGTGCGTTTATCATAGACAAAGAAGAATATTCAATTACCCCTCCGTGGGTGCTGCGCAATTACCCCGAAGTGGAACAGGTGCTGTTTAAACTTCGCAACACACCTTGCGTTAGTGGCTGCAACTACTGCGACGACGCCTTAGACGTCCGTCGTGGTTTAAAGCGCTACTTCGGATTCGACGCCTACCGAACCTTTGACGGTGAACCGCTGCAGGAAAGAGCGGTTCAGGCTGCTGTCAATAATACATCCATTTTGGCGGTATTCCCTACCGGAGGTGGTAAATCCATCACCTTTCAAGTTCCCGCATTGATGAGCGGCGACAACTCCCGTGGGCTTACCGTTGTCATCTCCCCACTGCAGTCGCTGATGAAGGATCAAGTAGATAACCTCGAGCGCGTGGGCATAACTCAGGCGGTAACCATCAACGGACTGCTCGACCCCATTGAGCGGGCAAAGTCGTTTCAAAGGGTAGAAGACGGTTCGGCAACCTTGCTGTACATCTCCCCCGAATCTTTGCGCTCTAAAACCATCGAGCGACTCATACTGGGTCGAAATGTAGTGCGTTTTGTGATTGATGAGGCACACTGCTTTTCCTCATGGGGACAAGATTTCCGCGTGGATTATCTCTACATCGGTGACTTTATTAAGTCGGTACAAACGAAAAAAAATCTCCAAAACAGCATTCCCGTGTCTTGCTTTACTGCTACAGCAAAGCAAAATGTCATCGAAGATATTCGCCAGTACTTCAAGGCTAAACTCAACCTCGAACTTGAACTATTCACTTCAAAAGCATCGCGTACCAACCTCAAATACAAAGTCTTTCAAAAAGAGGGCGAAGACGACAAGTACCTTGCCCTAAGGGACTTGATCGAACAAAAAAACTGTCCGACCATCGTGTATGTCTCCCGTACCCGCAAAGCATTTCAGTTGGCCGATCGACTCAGTAAAGACGGTCTTAACGCCAAACCTTATCACGGTAAAATGACCGCTCAGGAGAAGTCGGAGAACCAGAATGCCTTCATCGCCGGTGAGGTACCCATCATGGTAGCGACCTCTGCATTTGGCATGGGGGTTGACAAAAAAGACGTGGGCTTGGTGATACACTACGAAATATCCGACTCCCTGGAAAACTATGTCCAAGAAGCGGGTAGGGCCGGGCGCGACAACAGCATCATGGCCGATTGCTACGTACTCTTTAACGAAGACGACCTGAGCAAACACTTCATACTGCTCAACCAAACCAAGCTGTCCATCAAAGAAATTCAGCAAATATGGAGGGCCATCAAAGACATTACCCGTTTTCGATCCAAAGCCTCCAACTCTGCCTTGGAAATTGCCCGTAAGGCAGGCTGGGACGACAATGTAGCCGACATTGAAACCCGCGTTACCTCCGCCATTTCTGCACTGGAAGATGCCGGCTACCTCAAGCGCGGACAAAACATTCCGAGGATTTTTGCCAACAGTATTCTCTCCAAAAATGCACAAGAAGCCATCGACACCATACAAGCTTCAGATAAATTTGATCAAAAACAAAAGGAACACGGCATTCGCATCATCAAGAAACTCTTCTCCGGAAAAAGCAGAAAACACCGCAACGACGAAGTAGCGGAAACGCGAGTTGACTACATCAGCGACCATCTCGGAATTGTTCGTGAGGATGTTATCGGTGTCATCAACCTAATGCGAGAGGAGAAAATACTGGCCGACAATAAAGACCTCACCGCGTTTATTAAAAGAGGTGAGCGGGTAAAACGTCCCATTGGTATCTTAGAGCTATACAGCAAATTGGAAGGCTTTTTACTCGACCACCTCCAAGAAACCGAAACCACCTATCACGTCAAAGAACTCAACGAAATGGCTGAGGCCGAAGGCTGTGAAGACAGTTCGCCCAACAAAATCAAAACCATCATAAACTTCTGGGCAATCAAACACTGGATCAGTCGGAAAGCACCGGATTACGCCAACAACCATATCGCCATTTTGCCTAGAGAAAAACGGAGTGTGTTGCGCGAGAAGTTTGAGAAACGTCAGCAGTTGGCCAAATTCGTATTGAGTTATCTCTACAAAAAGAAAAAAGTCCAAAAGAAAATAACCGAAGAAGAGCTTCCCATTGAATTTTCCGTCCACGAACTCAAAGACGCCTTTGAGCAACGCGACGAACTCTTTGAGGTCGAAATTGGCATCAGCGATGTGGAGGACGCCCTGTTTTACCTATCGCGCATTGGAGCTATAAAAATCGAAGGCGGATTTTTGGTGGTGTATAATCGCCTGAGTATTGAGCGATTGGAGCAAGACAATAAAAAGCGGTACACCAAAGACGATTACCAAAAACTCGACCGCTTTTACGAAAACAAAGTTCAGCAAATCCACATTGTGGGTGAGTACGCCAAGAAGATGATTGACGACTATCGTGAGGCACTCCAATTTGTTGAAGATTATTTCCAATTAAACTACAGCAGCTTTCTTCGTAAGTACTTTCCGGGCAGCAAGGTCGATCAGCTCAAGCTGAAAATGACACCCAACAAGTTCAAACAGTTGTTTGGCGAACTCTCACCCACTCAACTCAAAATCATCAACGACAATCAGTCGCAGCACATCGTGGTAGCCGCCGGACCGGGCAGCGGAAAAACAAAAGTTCTCGTTCATAAAATGGCCTCCCTGTTGCTCATGGAAGACGTCAAACACGAGCAGCTTCTGATGCTCACCTTTTCCCGTGCCGCCGCTACCGAATTTAAGAAACGCTTACTGCAACTGATTGGTAACGCAGCCAATTTTGTCGAAATCAAAACCTTCCACGCCTTTTGCTTCGACCTATTAGGTCATGTAGGTAATTTGGAAAAATCTCCCCACATCATTAGAAATGCCGTGGAAAAAATTAAAGCCTATGACGTAGAAGCCAGCAAAGTAACCAAAATGGTACTCCTTATAGACGAGGCGCAGGATATGGATGAAAACGAGTATGCCTTGGTGGAAGTTTTGATGGAACAAAACGAAGACATGCGTGTGATTGCCGTTGGCGACGATGATCAAAACATCTTTGAGTTTCGTGGTGCCAGTGCCAAACACCTAGAAGCCTTTATCCAAAGCAAACAAGCCGTTAAGCATGAATTGGTAGAAAACTATCGCAGCAACGCCAACTTGGTCGATTTCAGCAACCGCTTTGTGCAAACCATCCGTCATCGACTTAAGCAAACGCCCATTATCCCCAAGAAAAAGGACAACGGACAGCTCCGACTTATTAATTACAAGAGCGAGCATCTCATCACCCCCACCGTAAACGACATTCTTCACACCGACTTGAGCGGAAGTGTATGTGTCCTTACGACGACCAATGAAGCGGCCGAGCAGCTTACAGGACTGCTCCTTCACCACAACGTGCCCGCGCAACTCATTCAGAGCAACGAGGGCTTTTCACTTTATCACATGGTCGAGATCCGCTATTTCATCCACAGCATGAAACTCCGCAGCGATCAATACGTGATCCCTGATGACACTTGGGAAAGTGGAAAAATCGCCCTCAAAAAACACTTTGAAGGCAGCAGCAAATACGAAATGTGCTTGCAAATCATCAACGACTTTGAAGTGACTACCCCACACAAAAAGTACCTTACAGACTTTGTTTCCTTTGTACACGAATCCAAGGCCGAAGATTTTTTTAGCAGTCGAAGTGACGTGATATACGTCTCCACCATTCACAAAGCCAAGGGCAAGGAATTCGACAATATCTTCCTCATGCTCAATGGCATTACTCCTAGGCACGACAGTGACAAACGCGCCATTTACGTGGCCATTACCCGCGCCAAACAGCATCTCAGCATCCACGAAAACACCGGTTTATTCAACCCTATCCTCGCCGATAACCTTAGCCGCTATACCAACGAAGAAAATCACGAGCCACCCGCTGAGTTACTTGAGCACCTCACCCACCGCGATGTATGGTTGGATTATTTCATCAACATTCAAACCATCCTAAAACAGCACTTTTGCGGCGACCAACTGCGCGTTGATTCTGATGGTTGTTACAACGAAAAAGGTCAAGCCATTATCCGCTTTTCCCAAAGCTATCGCAAAAAGCTAGAAGCGCGGAAAGCGCAGGGCTATTACCCCAGCAGCGCAGAAATCAATTATCGAATTTTATGGAAAAAAGAAGACAGCGAAAAAGAAGTGAGCATTGCATTGCCAACGCTTCGGTTTAAAAAACACCCCCCCACTTGAAATTGACAATTAACAATTAACAATTAACCATTGTCCATTATCAATTGTCCACATAACTTTTAACGAATGAAACCTTATCATCTCCTCTTTGCTTTGTTTGCGATTTTTTCCGCATCTACCCACGCTCAAAGTCTCGATTACCTTGATCACCTTCATCTTGGCGACGGCCCGGGATTAAATGACGAGGTTTATACCATTCTTACCTACAATAATGGCGATATTCTAACTTCCGGTAGATTTCGAGGTTTGATCGATTTCGATATCGATAGCAATAATGCAGTTCTTCTTAATCAATCCGGAGTTAACGGGGGGTCATTTTTGGCTCGATACAGTCAATCAGGACAACTTCGCTGGCTGAAATCGGTGGAAGGTGCTGGCTCAGCGCAAATACAAGATGTGACCTTAGACCAAGATGAGAATATTTACATTACGGGGTACTTTAGTGCACGCATGACTTTTGATAAAAACAATCCCAATCAAACTTTTTTTGGTCAAGCTCCAACTGAAGCCAACGCTTTTGTAGCCCGATTAGATACTGTAGGTAATTTAGTTTGGATTCGCTTTTTCATGGGGAATGCTAATGATACCGGAAGGAAGGTGAAAATCAACAGCCAAAATCAGGTTATCGTGTTGGGGTCGATCAGTCAGACGGTGGTGTTTGATCCAAATGCTCCAAACGCAACGATTGTGAGTGCGGGTAACGCAGATATAATTGTCGCCGCCTATTCCGCCACTGATGGTCAGTTTAATTGGGTGCGCTCTATTCCCGGTCTTGGCGTAGATAATCCTCGAGGAATGACTTTGGATTCCCAGGATAATATCTATATCGCTGGCGACTTTACTTCCACCATTTCCTTTCCTACAAATCCACCCACCCCAACGGTTACTACCGGAGGCAATGACGTGTTTATTGCAAAATTTTCGGCGAATGGGAATTTTGAATGGGGGAGAAAAATAGGCGGAACATCGACAGATTTGGGAGCGGATATCGCCCTTTCAGGAGATACTATGATTTTGGTGAACGGAACATATCGATTCAATATTCAATTTGATCATGGTGGTTCTTTGCCGAATATTGTGACCTCAAACTCTAATACAAATGTGTTTGTTGCGGCCTACGATACCTCAGGTTCGTACTTGTGGAACAGACTCTTGGGAAGTTCAGGCGCCGACCGCACCTATAACCTTTTAGTTGACGACTCCGCGCGTATATGGGTATCAGGATATATGGTGAACGAAGCCTTTATGGATATTGGACAAAACAACGTAGTCCTCGCTAAAATTAGTGACGCTAATCCTTTCGCGGTTGCCTATGACTTACAAAACGCTGCATTTTCAAGACTAATCTCTCCGCAAAGCAATAATTTTGCTTCTACAGAAGCACTGGCCTTATCGCCTCAAGGTGACATATGGACCGGCGGGCGATTTAGAGGAAGTTTGGTGCTTGATTCTCTACCAAATTTTAGCCTACATTCTCCGGCTAGTAATATTTTCACGTCCTTTTGGGCACGCTATAGCAGTGGATTTGACACGGCGTGGACAACCATCAGTAGGGGTGGAGGTACAATGGATGGGGTAAATAAAATTCGCCACGACCAATTTGGAAATCTCTACGTAGCCGGACAATTCAATGGTCGTGTGAATTTTAACCCTAATGGGAGTCCGCACTTTGTGACATCCCTAGACCAAATCGATGCTTTTGTAGCATCGTATTCACCAAGCGGTCTACTGCGATGGATGCATAGAATTGGAGGGCCAAACAACGAGCAAGCCACCGCTCTGGCTGTAGACGATCACGGAAATGTGCTGGTTGGGGGTCAGTTTTTCGACGATATTTTCCTGCCTACACCAAATGGAATCGATACCATTACGGCTATTCCAACAGGGGTGTTTAATAATCCTGATATCTTTATCCTAAAACTCGACAGCACCGGAAACGTCCTGTTTAGCCATCGGTTGGGTGGCGCAAATGAGGATATAGTCAACGATATTCACTTTTATCCCAATGGAGACTATCTCATCGGAGGGACTTTTCGTGCTGGGATTGATTTTGACCCGCTTTTGGTTGGGAATAATACATTTACCGCAAATAATAATGCGGGATATTTTGCGGCGTATACCTCAACGGGTCAGTATATGTGGCACAAAATTATTAATGGAAATAGCAATCAATTCGTGCAAGGACTGGCTCTAGATGATTCCCTAAACATCTTGGTAACCGGGGCCTTTAGAAATACCACCAACTTTGATCTGCCAAATAGTTTTTTGCTAACCAGCAATGGCGGTTCCGACGATGTTTTTGTCGCCAAGTATAGCCCTGCTCGAGATTTACAATGGGTAAGGGGGTATGGCCAAACCACGATTACTACTGGTGTATCTGTAGAAACAGACCCTTCGGGAAATGTCTATTTTGCGGGTGATTTTGCGGGTACTACCGATTTTAATCCGGGAGGAACGCCTTTGCCAATAACCTCGAATGGAAATCGTGATGTTTTTGTGGGTAGTTTGACCGCCAACGGAAATCTACGCTGGATTGTGCCTTTTGGCGGAGCTGAAGAAGATCGACCGATGGAGATGCAGAGATTCGGAAACAGAATATACACCACTGGGTTTTTCCGTAATGCGGTGAATATGGGGCAAGGTGTTGATACCAACATTCGAATAAGCAGGGGTGCTTTAGATATATTTGTGCATATACTTGACACTGCCGGACAGTACATAAACGCCTCAAGTTTTGGCGGTGGCGGACAAGATGCAGGTTTAACTATTAGTCACTTGAATGGGAATACTTTTGTGGGAGGCTATGTTTCCGGAAATGCTAATTTGAGTACTGGAAATTTCCCCAACTTCATCACTGGTTTTGGAGGTCAAGACGGGATAATTTCAATGCTGGGAAATGCTGGTCCTTGTCCGCCAGAATTCGACACTATTGTTGTAAACCAATGCAGTGCATTTTTTTGGAACAATGAGATTTTTACAGAAACGGGTTTATATACGCGTCAGCTATTTACTTTGAATGGCTGCGATTCTACTGTGTTTTTAGATGTTACTATCAACCCTACTTTCGACACCATCGTTAGTGTTTCAACCTGCGACGCTACTTATCTATGGAGAGGTCAATCACTAACTTCTTCGGGTGTATATCGCGATACTTTGTTGAGTGAATTTGGTTGCGACTCGATTATTGCACTGGATCTAAATCTTCTCCTTCCAAGTTTCGACACAATCATCCAAACGGCATGTTCTGAATTCACTTGGGCATTGAATAACCAAACCTACACCCAATCTGGTTTGTACAACGATACACTGCAAAACGCCAATGGTTGTGACTCCGTAATCACTCTTGATCTGAGGATCTTTCAACCCACCTCGAGCAGTATAAGCGTAGACGCCTGTTCAGCCTACACTTGGGCATTGAACAACCAAACCTACACCCAATCTGGTTTGTTCAGCGATACACTGCAAAACGCCAATGGTTGTGACTCCGTAATCACTCTTGATCTGAGGATCTTTCAACCCACCTCGAGCAGTATAAGCGTAGACGCCTGTTCAGCCTACACTTGGGCATTGAACAACCAAACCTACACCCAATCTGGTTTGTTCAGCGATACACTGCAAAACGCCAATGGTTGTGACTCCGTAATCACTCTTGATCTGAGGATCTTTCAACCCACTTCGAGCAATATAAGCGTAGATGCCTGTTCAGCCTACACTTGGGCGCTGAATAACCAAACCTATACCCAATCTGGTTTGTATGTAGATACCTTACAAAATGCCAATGGTTGTGATTCTGTCGTTAGTCTTAACTTAACGATTACCAACGTAGATGTTTCTGTAGCCGACTCCGTTTTGTCGCTTACGTCATTAGCAACTGGTGCGACTTTCAGATGGTTGGATTGTCAAAATGCTTTTAGTCCTATTCCCGGGGCCACATCTTCCGTATTCACGCCTATCCTTAACGGTTTGTATGCCGTAGAGGTTACGCAGAATAATTGCGTTGATACTTCAGCGTGTTATCTCATTGATCAGATTGGTTTAGAAGTCAACACAATACCGACCATGCGGATTTTCCCCAATCCAAGCACGGGGAGTTTCACAATTGATTTAGGAGCGATTTACCGTGATTACGACATTCGCATCATTGATTTAAATGGGAAAATCATGTATTACGAACAAGGAGAGAATACGCAGTTAATTACCAAACAGCTCCAGCTAGCTTCGGGTATGTATACCCTAGAGGTTCAGGTTGCAAATCAGCGCAGAGTAATGCGATTAATTATTTTGTAGTCAAACTGTTTAATTCGACCTTATCCTATTCCATTAGTTTTTCGATCTCGGACTTCATGTTCATGGTCGTTTCGTAACCCACTTCAAAAAGTTCGCGACCCTTATTAAAATCGAAGAGTCCGAATTTAAATGCCCCGGTGACGTCAATTTGCACGTCGCATTGTTCGAAGCGTTGTTTGGTAGGATACCAAAGAGAGAGTTCAAAGATGCGTTCCGCTACATTTTTCATTTTGTTGGGCATTTCGCCGTGTTCACCATGAACATTGATGTTTACCCCTATAATTTTCAATCCTTTTTCCTGTAGGGGTTCAATGGGGAGATTGTTGAGTACACCGCCATCGACGTAGATTTTCCCGTCTTTTTCAATGGGTTCAAAAATTATGGGAATGGAGGCGGAGGCTACTACCGCGTCGATTAGACTACCTGAGGAGATCATTTCGGCTTTGCCCGATCGCAATTCAGAGACACAGGCTTCGAAAGGAATTTTCAATTCATCGAAACTGTCAGATTCACAGCTGTCTTCAAGAATTTTTCTCAGGTAACTCATTTCGGACAAACCACTTTTGCCAATCGCTATTTTAAAGACGTCGAGAACGGACTTGGTTTTTACCTTTTTAAGGATTTCTTTTGGTGTAAGTCCGAGCGCATATAGTGCACCTGCGATTGCCCCGGCACTTGATCCTGTAATCATTACCGGTTTTACTCCAATTTCATCTAAAGCTTGAAGTACGCCAAGATGGGCCAAACCTCGAGCACCTCCACCGCTTAAGCAAATTCCAATTTCAGCCATTAGAAGTTGAGTATTTCCTGTATTTTTTCGGCTACTTTATCCGCGTTGGGGATCATTGCGGCCTCCAACGTGGAATTGAGAGGTATTGCTGGTAAAGTATGACTTCCTAGGACCCCAACCGGAGCGTCGAGGTGTGCGAAGCATTTCTCCTGAATATTTCCAGCAAGGGCTTGAGCGAAGCTGTTGGGAACCGCCTCTTCGGTGACCACGAGGCATCTGCCAATCGCGCGGGTACGTTCAAAAATCAAATCTTCGTCGATAGGGACTAATGTTCGTAAGTCAAGGATTTCGATTCTGCCGGGGAATTGCTTAGCGGCGGTTTTTGCCCAATATACGCCCATTCCGTAGGTGACTACCAAAAGCGCCTTAGCTTGCTGAATCATCGCTTCGTCGGCTTTTTGCGCAATTCGCCCTTTTCCAAATGGAATCACATAATCCTCATCAGGTTCGATGGTCTTTGCGTCTTCCGTGCCTTTAATTTTACTCCAGTAAAGACCTTTGTGTTCCAGCATAACAACTGGGTTAGGGTCGTAGTACGCAGCTTTCATCAGGCCTTTAAGATCCGCTCCGGTAGATGGGTATGCGACCTTAATTCCGCGAATGTTTGTAACAATACTTTCCACCGAAGAGGAGTGGTATGGGCCACCTGAGCCGTAAGCTCCAATGGGCACTCGTATGATGGCGCTTGCGGGCCATTTTCCGTTACTCAAGTAATAGGATCGGCTCAGTTCGGTGAATAGTTGGTTGAGGCCGGGCCAGATATAATCGGCAAACTGCACCTCTACGATAGGGCGTAGACCTGCAGCGGCCATTCCCACTGTACTACCAATAATGAATGCTTCTTGAATGGGGGTATTAAATACCCTATCGTCGCCAAATTGTTGTCCCAATGTGGCAGCTTCACGGAATACCCCTCCGAGTCTTTTCCCCACATCTTGTCCGTACAAGAGTGCTTCGGGGTGTTTGGTCATCAACTCACGAATAGCGAACAATGCGCTATCCACCATAACGGTTCGTTCTCTTCCGGCGGGTTCTCTATTCCCCTTTTCCTCGGTAATTGGAGTAGGAGCATAGGCGTGCGTGAAGAGGTCTTCGGGTCTGGGGTCTTCCGCTTCCAGCGCTTCCTGATAATCCGTTTCTACTTTTTTGCGGCTAACGGAGGCTACCGCATCGAGTTCATTTTGCTCGAAGCCGTTAGATAAAAGGTATTTTTCAAATGCAGGAAGGGGATCGCGTTTTGCGTGTTCTTCCAAATCATCGCGGTACCATTCCTTGCGCACGCCTGAGGTGTGGTGACCGAGAAGAGGTACACGGGCATGTATCAATACCGGGCGTCTTTCGTTGCGGATGATGCTAAGTGCGGTGTTTACTGCGTTCCACGATTCCTCAAAGCTACTCCCGTCGATGCTCAGGACTTCTAATCCTTTAAATCCGGCGGCGTATTCTGCCGCATTTTGAGCGCGGGTTTCCTCGGCGTTGGCAGAAATATCCCATTCATTGTCTTGAACGAAATAGAGGATGGGCAATTTTTTCAAAACAGCCATTTGCATGGCCTCGCTAACCTCACCTTCTGTCATGGCGGCATCGCCAATGGAACAAACAGCTATCGGCTTGGGTTCGGTAGCTTGTTCCATCTGCATTTTCTCACGATACTGAATGCCCATAGCCGCTCCAGTAATGGGAATGGCTTGCATGCCCGTTGCCGAGCTTTGGTGAGGAATTTTCGGCATGTCCGGTCTGTTTAGACTGGGATGCGCGTAGTATGTGCGTCCTCCAGAAAACGGGTCGTCTCTTTTGGCGAGTAGTTGCAGCATGAGTTCGTATGGTCGCAGACCGATACCGAGGAGAATACTGTCGTCGCGGTAGTATGCCGAGAGGTAATCTTGGGGCAGGAGTTGCATTCCCAGTGCAAGTTGCGCCGCCTCGTGGCCCCGTGATGTGGCGTGCACGTATTTGGCGGTTACCTCTTTGTTTTCTTCGTATAAATCACTCATTGCCCGTGCAGTGGTCATAAGCGTCCAGGCACGAAGCAGTACATCCTTAGATAATGACATATGTAGATTAAATTGCAGCGTATTAATAATGCTGCAAATATCGGTAAGAAAAATGGGAATTGCCTAGTTAGAAGTGGTAGTTTAGTGCCAAAGTAGTGTGAAACAAATTCACGCGATTCATGATAAAGTGCACAGGAACGGGATCGTTGGTGGAAAGTATTTTGGTCATTAGCAGCAAGCTGGTTTCCAATCCTTTAAGCGGACCTTTGTGATCGTAGTGGAAATCTAGATTGATGTGGGTATAGGTTGGTATTCCGTATTTGTTTAGCGCATGGTTCTCAGGATGAGGTGTTTGCACATATCCGACAGCCAGTTCGGTTTTTAAATTGCTTTTGGGCTTTTGATAGAGAATCTTGGTAGAAACCGCTGTTAAGTCGCCCATGCCTTCGCTGCGTTCGCGCGGAATAAAGCTGTAGAAAAATTCACGTCCCCACTCGCGTGGATGTAAATAGCGTCCGTGCCCGGTAATGCGATTGAAATTTAGTGAGCTTGTCCAACTGGAGCTTTTCCACCCTATGCGTCCGCCAAAGGTGTATGCTTGATGATTAGGCGGTGCATAGGCCAATTCTGGTTCGGCATTTCCCCCGTTCCCAACTCCGTGTTGTGCCAAGGCCTGAAAGCCGAGAATCCACGACTCGGAATGGTTGCGGGGGTATTTGGCGTCAAATTGAAACATAGCGGTATTCATCACATTTTCAATGAAAAAATTCCAGGCGTGCATATCCCAATTTTTTCCTAGATTTTGGTGTATCCCTAAAATCCCCACGCCAGAAGAGCGCACATTTCCTCGATATCGGGAAGGCTGTCCAAATACGTCGAAGCCTAGCGGGTGAACTCCAATGGATTCGCCGGTATTATACCAGCGGATGGTGCTCCTGGGAGAAAATCCGTGTATGAAACCACCTTCCAACTTGGTTCGTTCGTTGACTTCCGTATGGACATATAGACCTTCAACACCTGTTGGACGCATCCGGCCGTCTTGTAAGTTTATGAATGGGGTGTTTAGGAGGATTTTACCGTAAGCTATTTCGGTTCTTCCCCAGCGGTAGTTGATAAAAAGCTCCTCCAAACGATCCATATCCTCCGTATTATGCACGTCGGTGATGTCGAAAAGCGCGATTTCGTAACGACTAAGGCTGCCGGTTCTCGGATCGGGGTTCTGTAGGTTATAGGACCCTACATTAAAAATGTAGAAGCCACTTACGCCCATTTTGAATCCATGAAAACGAGCGGACTCAAAGCGTAAGCCACCACCGGCGGCATTGGCAGCAAAATCTTGTAAGTCACCCTGATTATGGGTGCTCATAAACATGTAACGGAAATGCCCATGCGTAGTTCCTCCGCGAAAAGCACCTAAAAGCGAAGTGGTGTCAACCAATTCTTTTTGCTTGCCTCGCCAGATGTTCGGGCGCTCAGGAACCTCCTGATGCTGACCTGATAATATAAAAAAACTTCCCAAAAAGAAGCCTGCAAATATTTTACGAAGCGTCATTGTGCCTAAAATCTTAGGGCTGAATTTAATCAACCAAGTTCTTCACATTCGTCCAAGCACCCCCATTTATTGCTTGAAAACCATTTTGATTGAGAATGCGTTGTGCCATTCCGCTGCGTGCGCCTGAACGACAAAAGACTATCACGTTAGGATTTCCTTTAACTTTTTTTAAGTTTTTGCTCAACGAATCCAAAGGGATATTAATGGCGCCCTTAACACTTCCCGATTTAAACTCTTGAGGCGTGCGAACATCAATTAATTGCGCACCTTCTTCTAAAGCTTTTTTCAGTTTTGCCTTTCCTCCTCCAAAGAGAATTGAAAATATTCCCATGATAGTTAATCTAAATTAATTTCGGCAAAGTTAGGCAACTAATTCAGCCTCCGTACATGACCGTTATCACATAAAAATTCAGCTTATTTCTCAACAACTTGTTAACAATCACAGGTGCGGTTAATTATTGGTATTTGTTTTGTAACTTTGTCCTCGAACATTTTGATATAACGAATCATGCGAAAATTTTTACTTTCTTTATTGTTTCTGCCTGCTATGGTGTGGGGACAATCACTCGAGATACTTGGATTTGACTCAATAGTCTACGGTCATCCATCAACATCAATGGACATTTACGGTCACGCGGCAGTCAAGAACAACAGTTCTTCCGCGATTGGGGTTAAAGTTAAACGTCACGTTTTGGACCCTAACAATGCCCTAACAGCCAGTAACGCAATTTGCTGGGGTTTTTGTTTTTCCACCGCAGTTGACGTGAGTCCTGATGCCATTACCATTGGCGCGGGTCAAATTAACTTTGATGATTTTAACGGACACGTTTACCCTCCAATGGATGGAGTTGAGCGCAGCGGACAAATCATGTACACGTTTTTTGACGAACTTAATCCAAACGATAGTGTCTCCATTACCGTGACTTACGTGACTACGAATTTTTTCTCGGTTTCAGCATTTGACCAAAAGGAATTTAACCTTTATCCTAATCCTACCCGAAATAAAATTTGGATTGAGGGCAAAAATATAAGCGGGGGAAATGCTAAAGTCGTTGTAAATGACGTTATTGGTAATACGGTTCTGCAAAAGCAGATTAACATTGCCGGTGGTCGCGATCAAATTGATTTGGGCGCTTTACGCAGCGGTTACTACTTTGTGAGTTTGTATCACAATGGAGTGCTAATCTCTACCAAACGCGTACAGAAAGTCCAATAAGCTATTTAATTTTCAAAAAATCACCCCTAAGTGGGTGATTTTTTGTTCTTATTCATTTCTCAGCATGCCCAGCTACTACTACTCAACACAACGCATACCGCTATTTGTTCGCTTGGTCGTTTCTACGCTAAGTGTGTTTTTTGCAGCGCAGCTTTTGTCGGGCATAGAAATGGAAAAATTCACTACTGCAATTTGGGTCGCCATTGCCATAGGTTTTTTAAACGCCTTTGTGCGACCTATTCTCATTTTGTTTACGCTTCCCGCAACGATATTTACCTTTGGACTTTTTCTCTTCGTCATTAATGCCCTCGTTGTACTAATGGCCGATTCCTTAATTAGTGAAGGGTTTCAAGTCAGAAGTTTCGGTTGGGCTCTGCTGTTTTCACTTTTCGTGTCTTTCTTTAGTGCCCTGATGTACGCTCTTGGGGGCTACAAAAAGTCGAATAATCAAGACAATGACCCAAGATTATAATTCACCGGTAGTAATTTTATTAGGCAGTAATTTAGGAAATCGCGAGCAAATTCTTGAAGAAGCGCGCCAGTCGCTCGACGAATTATTCGGATATCACCTGCTCTATTCCCGGATTTGTATTACTCCTCCCTGGGGATTTTCCGCGGATCAAGATTTTTTCAATCAGGTAGCTGTCGCAGAAACTTGGGGGGATGTCCCGGAAAAACTCCTCGACGCGCTTTTGCGCATTGAAGAAAATGCGGGCAGACATCGGTCCAGCTCTGTCGGGTATAGTTCAAGAACCCTCGATTTAGATATTCTCTACATGGGTTCGCAGATTATTCACACGCCTCGATTACGTGTTCCGCATCCCAGAATTGCCGAGCGGCGATTTACCTTAGAGCCGCTTTGTGAATTGCTGCCTCATTTTAAGCATCCCGTGCATGGGGTGAGCAACACAACACTCCTCGAGCAGTGTGCGGATCCTTCTCAAATTACGTGGAATGTCGATTAATCAAATACGCTTTTTCAAAACACTGAAAAATTCTGGGGTAACACCCAAGTAGGAGGCGATATATTTTTGCGCAACCAACAGCTCTAATTTTGGAAAACGCGCTCGGAAGGCACGGTATTTTTCTTCTGCATCCGCCGATATTTGGCGCATGATTCGTTTTTGGTGTGTGACCAGACTATTTTGAAATATTTTTCGAAAATACCTTTCGAAAATGGGGGCTTCTTTACAGAGCAACTCAAACTTCTCTTTTGAAAACAAGTAGACCCTGCTTTCAGAAAGTGCTTTTATGGAATATTCCGAAGGTAAGTCTTGCGTAATGCCTTTAATATCGCCCGTCCACCATCCTGAGAAACCAAACATGAGTACGTGAGGTTGTTTTTTCTCGTCGGTTAAATACGTCATCAAACAGCCTTCGGCAATAAAAACAAAATATGAGGGTTCGTCTCCTTGGTTGATTAACATCTCGTTTTTGCGCAACGAACGCTCTTCAGCCAATGAGAAAAGCAAATCCAAATCTTGGTCGTTGGCATCTACGTATTCTCTGACGACCTTACGCAGGTCTTTGTTTTCTAAAATTTCCATACGCAGTTTGACTTAGTTCTCTTTTTTAGCGTCTTCTTCGTTGACCTTTGCGTAGTCACGAAGTTTGTTTCCGACGAATGTTCCCTGAATAATTTGATCTTGAAAATCCTTCATTGCCGATGGAGAATGGGGAATAAGGATGGATGTGTTTTTAGAATTTGCCCCCACATTATTGATGGTATCAAAATATTGGGTAAGGAGCACGAACTGCATAACCTCTTCGTGGGTAACATCCTTGAGCGAGCGCTGAAAGTCTTCTACAGATTCTTTAAATCCGCGTACTATTTCCAAGCGTTGGTTGGCTATACCCTGACCAGAAAGACGCTTGCTCTCCGCTTCGGCTTCAGCTTCCTTCACAACGCGTATTTTATACCCTTCAGCCTCTTCCATGGTCGCATACTTTTCGCGCTTGGCGGCGTTGATTTTATTCATCGCAACCTTAACACGATCGTCGGGGTCAATGTCGGTAATGAGTGTTTTTACGATTTTAAATCCGTACTCTTCCATCGCCTGACGCAGGTTTTGAGCAACGGCTAGAGCAATATCCTCCTTTTTGGCAAATACATCATCGAGATCCATTTTTGGGACTTCCGAACGCACATCATCAAATACGTACGAGGAAATCTGGTTGCGAGGATTGTCCAAACTGTAAAACGCCTCCCGAACACGTTCGGATTTAACTTGAAACTGCACACTAACTTTCAGTTTAACAAAAACATCATCTTTGGTTTTGGTTTCCACTTCAACATCCAGCTGCTGAACGCGAAGATTGACCAAGCCCGATTTTTTATCGATGAAGGGAATAATCACGCCAATTCCTGGTTGTGCAATACGAACGAATTTGCCAAAGCGTTCGATAACCATTGCCGTTTTTTCTTTGACAATGATAATAGCTTTAAGAATCGCTATGGCTACGATGAAGTAAAATGCTAGTAAGGGGAAATTCATGGGATCCATTTTATAAATTTTTGTCAAAGATACCCTTTATTTGCTTTAATGAACCAGTTTTTTAGATAATGAAACATTAAAGCTTGGAGGGGAGGGGTATGGGAATTGGTGATAAAATGGTTGATTTTGATTCCTAGTTACCACCACTGTAGCTCATTTTCACAAAATATACAGCTCATAATTATAGATTTTTGAGCTTTATTTGTTATGTCTGTGAGCTAAAAATGCAAATCAATGACTGATAAGGTGAAGAAATGCTCCTATTTTATGGGCAGAATAATGTAAGCTCCCCGCAATCACGATAACCTGAACGTTTAAGTTGCCATTTTCAAAGTTAATCTCCTAGACGGCAATCTCAGCCCTTCACCCTCCCGGGATTATTTCTAACAAATGCTGCCCACCCTGATAAATTGCCTTCGGTGGCGGGAATTCGGTTTTGGAACATATGACAAAGAGCAACGGCTACCGCATCGGTGGCGTCTAACTTATCGGAGTGTTTGCCGTCCATTTCTAAGTGAAAGGGCAATGCAGCTGCCACTTGTTCCTTCGAGGCACTACCTTTTCCGGTGATGGATTGTTTGATCTTTCGGGGGGAATACTCGGTTATGGGTATGTTTTTATACATGGCAGCAGCGATTACTACGCCTTGAGCGCGTCCGAGTTTCAGCATCGACTGTACATTTTTTCCGAAAAACGGCGCTTCTACGGCCATTTCATCGGGTAAATATTCTTCAATAATTTTGATGGTCTCCTCAAAAATAGTTTTGAGCTTTTCCATAGAATCTGTAACCTTGCGCATGGAAACAATATTTAGTTCAATGAGCTTGGCCTTGCGAAAATCACCTTCAATTACACCAAATCCCATCACGGTGGTTCCCGGGTCAATACCCAGTATTCGGCGCTCCTTTATCTTTGTTGCCATGTATATCAATCTGCTTTTAAACAAACCCCTCTCGAGAAGATTGTATTTCTCTTGCTTAGGTCGAGCTTTTTTTTGCCCTCGAGCCAACGCATACTTCGTGAACATTAACTTTGCTAAGCTAAATTTCCTCTATAAAAATTCAACTTTTGCAAATTTTCTCTTAAGCAAAGGTACATCATGTTGCTGAGCATATTTATTCTAATCTTGTCCCTGGCGTACGGGATGAGTATCATTTACGGGGCCTCATTCATCAGATCGCATAAGGCAAAGGCGGAATCGTCTGTAGCAGACGTTTCTCTGGTTATCGTATTTCGCAATGAAGCGGAAAACCTCCCTTCCTTGTTGGCTTTATTGCACAAGTATGCGGACGACTGTGAATTTGTTTTTGTCGATGATGGCTCTACGGATGGCGGTGGTGAATTGATTGAAAAACACCTGCCCTCCGCGATTCTTCTTACCCAGAAACCATTGGGGAAAAAAGTGGGTCTGCGAAAAGCGATGGAAATCTGTAGTAAAAAATTCATCGCTACTTTGGATGCCGACGTCACTCCAACACCCGGATGGCTTGGACAAATGCGAGCTTATGCTGAAAACGCCGATTATGTGGCGGGGCCAGTTTTACCTCAATCATCCAAGGAATCCTTCTTTTCGTTGATGCTTTCGTTGGAATGGCTGAGTTTGCAAGCCATGACTGAGGCGTCGATTCACGCTCATTATCCGTTGATGTCGAACGGAGCCAATAGCATCTTCACCAAAGATTTGTGGGAGCAGGCACAGTTGGTGCGTAAAGACGAGGCGTTGGCTTCGGGAGACGATGTTTTTCTGTTAGAAGCAGCCGTTTTGTTGGACAAGCGCGTACGGCACGCCTCGGTGAGAGAAGCAGCGGTATTCACGGAAGTTCCTCAGTCGCTGCAAGCACTTTGGAGACAGCGTTCGCGCTGGGCCTCAAAAACACCAAGTTACCAACGACTTTTTCCTAAGATAATCGCTTTTTTAGTATTTTCCGTTTGTTTGATGCAAATACTTGCCTGGGCGATTTCCGTTAAACTTTGGCTAATGGTATGGATGATCAAACTCTTTACAGACTATGCTGTTTTAAATAAAATCAGCAAAAAATACCATCAATCTCAGTTCATGCGTTATTACCTAATTACGGCACTAATATATCCGCTGTACGTTTGTTTGATTGCTTTCGATACCATTTTACGTATATTCACCAAATCCAAGTCAACGAATCCTCACTGGAAATGATTTACAGTAATAAAAATCTTTGGAAGGCTATTTTACTCTTGGTCGCCCTACTTATTGGTGCGGCAACGCTTATCTATACGGAGACATTTTTGGACGAACTTCGCGATGAAGAGCAAAAGAAAATGGAAATGTGGGCGCAGAGTATTCGGACAATTTCTCGAGCCGAAACGGGTGAAGACGTGACGCTTGCAAATATGGTGAGTCAGAGCAACACCACAATACCCATTATTTTGGTAGATACCGAGGGGGAAATTGTAACCTTTCGAAACATTCCTGAGCGCTACGCACAATCGGAAAAGGACTTGCACAAATACCTCCTGAAAATCAAGGATAAAAATGAGCCGATCCGCATCAATATTGGTCAAGGACAGGTCAATGATGTGTATTATGACTCGTCTATTGTGCTCCGACAATTGGGTATATACCCCAAAGTGTTGCTTGCGGTGATTGCCTCGTTTTTGGTCATTGCCTATATTACGTTTTCTAGTAGTCGAAAGGCTGAACAGGATAGAGTTTGGACGGGATTAGCGAAGGAGACCGCCCACCAAATTGGTACGCCATTATCCTCGCTAATGGGCTGGGTAGAGATTTTGCGAATGAAAGGCGTTGGCGAGGAGATTGTAAGTGAAATTGAGAAAGATATTGACCGACTCAACCGAATTACCGATCGGTTTTCAAAAATCGGCTCAATTCCACAGTTGAAAAATGAAAATTTATACAAAGCGGTCAACGACATTATCTTGTACTTAAATGCACGTTTGCCCAAAAAAATATCTTTGGAACTCAAAGCTCCGGAGCGTTTGCGCGACGACCAAGTGCCTTTAAATCTCCCCCTTTTCCAATGGGTTATTGAAAATCTTATTCGCAATGGCGTAGATTCCATTCAAGGTCGGGGATCGGTGCGCGTGATTTTAGGCGAACAAGCTAATTATTACTTCGTGGAGGTTATCGACACGGGAAAAGGCATTCCCCGCAGTAAGCAAAAAGCGATTTTCCGACCAGGATATACTACAAAATCTCGTGGCTGGGGATTGGGACTTTCGCTTTCACGAAGAATTATCAATGAATATCACGGGGGAAAAATCTTCGTATCACAGTCGGAATTAGGCAAAGGAACTGCCTTTCGTATACAGTTGCTGAAAAGGGTTTCTTCCAAGCATATGGTAAAAGCCACCCGAGTAAAACAAATTGACTCCTAGTGCGTGCTCGAATGTTTTTGCTGCGCACTAACGTATAAAAAATTATGGCTGGAATTTATCTCCACATCCCTTTTTGTCGCAAGGCATGCACATACTGTGATTTTCACTTTTCAACCCAATTGAAGGGCAAAGATGCATTTTTACAAGCCTTGTACAAGGAAATTACCCTGCGAGCAGATGATTGGCGGAATCAGGTGTTTGAGACCATATATTTTGGTGGCGGGACGCCTTCGGTACTAACTCTGGCGGAGCTGGAGCAAATTTTGACTTTGCTTCATAATACTTACCAGATAGAGGCTAAGGAAGTCACCTTTGAACTCAATCCTGATGACGCGGATGTTGCCTACTTGCGTGGCTTACGCGCCTTGGGTGTAGATCGACTCAGCATCGGACTGCAGAGTTTGCGCGACCAAGATTTGCTTTGGATGGGAAGAACGCACCGCAAAGAAGATATTCTGCGTATCCCGGATCGCGTTCGTCAGGCGGGTTTTGAAAAGTATAGCGTAGACTTTATTTACGGCATGCCGGGAATGAAGGCGGAAGAATGGACAGAACAGCTGAATTGGATTGTAGAACACGCCATACCTCACGTATCATTATACGCCCTTACGGTAGAGGAGCGCACTGCTTTACACTATCAAATCCGTAATGGATTGAGTCCAGAACCGGATCCAGAACAGCAATTACGAGAATTTCGAATGGCGCATGAACATCTAGCACATCGTGGGTTCTTGCATTACGAGGTTTCAAATTTTTCCCAGGTCAATTATGAGGCTCTGCATAATAGTTCCTATTGGCGACTCAAACCTTACGTGGGTTTTGGTCCATCGGCACACAGTTATCAATCTGGCGAACGCAGTTGGAACCTTGCGAATAATGCCGTTTACGTAAAATCTCTTCAAGAAGGTCGTCGCGCGTTTGACCATGAGAAGCTCAGCGAGAATGAACGATTTAACGAGTCTGTGATGTTGGGACTGCGCACCTCTCGGGGTATTGATTTGAAAAAATTAGGTGATTCGTTTGGCGAAAAAACGGTTTCGGAGCTGCGCGTTTCTCTGCAAAAACACCCGCGAAAGCACGCCTTTGAAGTCGAGGACAATTCAGTTAAATTAAAACTCGAGTATTGGTTTCAGGCAGACGGTTTTGCGGCTGATTTATTTCGTCTTTAGGTGTAGACCTCTATGGCTTGTTGTAATAGGATTTTTCCATCCAGAGGTTGATTGGAAACCAGCAGCGTATATTCGTTATTTCTTGAAGCTTCGGCAGTTTGTGAATCTCTTTCTTTGGCAGTAATTTTTATTCGCAGAAAGGCGTGGTTGGATTTTCCAATGACCCAACGGTGCAAATAGCGATCGGCAATGCGAATGCGTACGATATTACTTTTGTCTAATTCAATTCGTTTATCGCCCTCACTCCACCGCAAACCCTCGGGGCTAATTTGCAGACTCCCATTGGCAACGATATTTTTCATTATGCTTAGGTGTTCTTTGCGGATGTACATGTGGGGAAATATCAGACTTGCTATGGCGGGTATTGCCCACAAGATGGACGTGATATCGCCGGCTAACATGAGTTCTCCTTTTAGTCCGAAAATGATTGCCGGTGGTGCGGTAAATGGTAGTACTATCGCCAAGTGTTTCCAGAAAAATCCGTTGGCAAACGATGTGTTGGGGTGGGTTGCGTAGGTCATAATAAGTGCATTAGAAGTAAAGCCAGGCCCATAAAGGGACGATGATTGAAGCTGCGATTGGTCCGACAAAAAGGAAGAAGATACCCCCACGTCGGAATTCTTTCTGCTCCACCATTCCGGTAGCAAAGGCAACGGCATTTGAGGGGGTGGAGACAGGGAGTAAGAGTGCGCAAGAACAACTTATGGCGACCATCACCGGGACGGAAATTCCGAAAACTCCCGGTAAAGTTACAGCCAAAGGAATGAGAATAGACGCTGCTGCGGTATTGCTCATTACATTGGAAAGTAGAACGCCTATCATCGTAAAAAAGAAAGCGATGGCAATAATGCCTACGGGCAAACTATTGATTTGCTCCATAGCTATATCGGCCAGTCCAACATCTACTAAGGCGATACCTAAAGCCAAGCCACCCGCCACCAGCATTAATGTGTCCCAAGGCAATTGGCGAACTTCTTCATTGGTGATAACTTGGGTCATGGTGAGGAGTAATATGGGAACAGCAGCCGTAGCGGCAACGGGAATGCCGTGAATAGGCTCAGTTACCCAAAGTCCGACGGTAACAATTAAAGTGAAGATGACTGCATTTCGTTGGAATGGGGCAATTTCCACATCTTGTTTGGGTAGTGTTGACACATCGACTTCTGCCGATGCGATTTGCAGTGTTTTTTTCAGTAGGCGATAAAATAAATAAACCAGAAGTATTGCTGTCGGAAAACCCACTATCATCCATTCTATAAAGGAAATGTAAATGCCCCTTTCTTGTAAAGCTCCAACCGCAATGGCATTGGGTGTGCTGCCAATGATGGTTCCGATACCGCCAACGGTCGCTGCGGCGGGAATTCCTGTCAGAAGTGCTCGTGAAAAGTTCGATTTTGATCCGAGTATGCTAATCAAGGGAGTGACTGAGGATATCATCATCGCGGTAGTGGCGGTATTTGACATCAACATGCTCCCTAGCGCAGTTACCATCATTAGCCCTAGTAGGAGTCTTTCGGGCTTATTGCCAAATCGCTTAATGGTGTAGTCAAACAATTGTCGGTCCAGTCCAACCTGCCGCATTCCTGAAGCAAGAAAAAACCCGCCCAGCAAAAGCCAGATTACGTTGCTGGTCCACGTATCAACGTACATATCGACGGAGGAAGTCTCTTCAAAAAGATAGTTGGTGCCAAAACCAAAAATCATCATACAGATGATGAAGATCCCAACCGCAAAGGGAGGAACGGCTTCGGTAATCCACAATCCTATGGATAAGATGCTGATAAGAAACACGTAATCCACAGCGTCGCCGTAACCCAGTTCTCGAAAAAAGAAGGTGGCTATTAAGGCAATAGCTAAATTGCCGATAAACGTCGAGGTATTGAAAATCCAATTCAACCGTAGGGTTTTATATAACCGATACGCTGAAAATCTAGAGTCGTTGGAGGCCATTTTGGTTGGTAAGGCTAATGTCGTTGCTAAATTAAGGTGCTTTTACCTAAGCGCCAAGTATTCTTGATGATTTAACCTAAATATAGCGATTTAGGGGCAACAAGCTGCCGTCGAATTAGGTATGGCATTATCTTGAGCAAGTAAATGTTTGTGCCAAATAAAAAAGCCGCCTTGTTTTCTGGCAAGGCGGCTTTTTTCTATAAAAAAATTACTTATGCAGCAGCAGCTTCTTTTCTGTTGGTTGAAGTAATAGCTACGCTATAAACGACCAAACCAAATCCGATTTTGTTGATTGCATCAGCGATGTTGTAGAACAAGTCTACGTTGGTAGATTCCCAACCAAGACCTACGTTCAACCATCCTCCAGGCATACACATATATCCAATAGGATAGATGGCCCAACCTACCAATACAAACCACGCAAGAATGCGTACTCCCTTGATAACATCAGGATTGTTTGATTTGTCGGCCAATTGCTTAACCTCACCAGCCCATGCTGCGTAAAGGATGTACACATAACCAACGGTTGAAATCACACCCCAAAGAACGCTATGCCCTGTTGATCCACCTTCTGGATTGAAGGCCTCACCGATGTAACCGGCAACAAGCATTAATACGGACGCTAAGATAAGCTTCCATAGAAGGCTTAACTTGGCACCAGCCGCTTTGGTTAGTAAATAGAATTCAACACACATCAGAGGAACAGTAAGTGTCCAGTCGATGTAGCGCAGGGCTGTTGGATTTTCGCCCGTTGCTGCGTAATAGTCGCGCATGTAGTAATAGTGCACGGCGGCTATTCCGGTAATCAAACCAGAAACTAACAACGATGTTTTCCACTTGTCGCTAACTCTGCTTCTCTCGAAGAAGAAGAAAACTGAGGCTGCAAGCATTGCCATGTAGCCGGTGAAAAATGTAAAGGCGACCGGGTCGTCTTTAGGGATTGTGACTAAGTCAAGGATAACTGTGTTCATGATAAAAATTTATTAGAATTACAAAACTTTAACAGACATTAATATTCATTGTTCATGAGAAGCCTAAAATTTTTGTTTTTGGAGGTTAAATTTTTGGTAGTGAACTTTTTAGTACGTTTAGTGTTTATTAACATAACGCAACAACTTTTTGGTTTAATACACATTTTTAGCGCATTAATTTATTTTTGTATTCGCTAATCATCAGATTTTCGGCGAGCAAATGCTTGAAAATTTTATTTTTTATTGATGAAGTATGGCAAACGATTATGATTTTTTGATATTAGGTGGTGGTGGAGCGGGCCGATTATTGGTTAAAGCCATGTATCATAAGGGCTTTATGGATAAATATCGCATTGCATTGCTCGATAAGGAAATCAAAACCGACGACGACCGCACCTGGTGTTTCTGGGCTAAAGACGCTGAGTTTCCGGAATTGGAAGCATTAATCTCAAATACTTGGGAGCGCAATGTTTTTAATAATGACACATATCCCTTAGCTCCTTATAAGTATGCGCACCTTTCCTCCAGCTCGCTTTATCGCGACACGGCATTGATGACTACCTATATAAATTGTGATGTTATGCGTTGGCAGGTGTTCGACGACCGCGTGGAGGTGCAGACTTCTGTGGGTTTACTCACCGCACAAAAGGTTTTTAATTCGATTCAAAATTTTTCAAGTTGTACTTTGCTGCAGTCATTTGTCGGTTGGCGTATCGTTCATGATAAAAGCGATTTTAATTCGGAAGCAATTAAGATGATGGATTTTTCAATTGAACAGGCGGATACCTCGCAGTTTATGTACGTTTTGCCATTTTCAGAGAATGTGGCTTTGGTCGAGGTGACGCGTTTTTCAGATACCCCCATCGCAGTATCGGAAGCTGAAGTCTTGTTAAAACAGTACTTAGAGAACGCAAATTATTCAATATTGAGTTCGGAATCGGGAGTTATACCTATGTGTAGCTCTCTGGATGTGGTTTCGAAAAAACATTCGAAGCACGAGCGAGTGATACCAATAGGTACTGCAGGAGGTGCAACAAAGCCAACCACGGGATATACTTTTGTCCGCATGTGGAAACACGCCCAACAAATTGTCGATGCATTGGATGATGGTGGGTCCATACCAACTTTATATAGAAAGAGGAGGTTTCGTTTGTACGACCGACTTCTTTTGGATATCATTCAGCGAGAGCCAGCTAAGGCGAAACAAATTTTTACGATACTATTCACCAATGTATCGCACCCATTAATCTTTAAATTTCTCAATGAAGAAACGAGTATTTTGGAAGAGGCCATTATTTTTAGAACACTCCCCAAAATGCTGTTTATTAAAGCCCTTATTCGCGACTTATTATGAGATTTTTAGAAACGAAGGCCTTTTATTATCTGCTTGCTCTCCAGATATTACTTATTATCTTGGCGATATTTGATTATCAAAACATACTCACCGGAGCTTCCATTTTGGGTTTGGCGCTGATAGGGATTCCGCATGGGGCAAATGACGTGCTTCACCGGCATCACACACCTTTTGGTAAGATGGGGATTTTTTTAAGTGTTTATATTGGACTAATACTCGTCTACGGAGCATTGTGGTTGATTTTCCCTTTGGTTAGTCTTTTGCTTTTTCTGGCTGTTAGTGTGCACCACTTTGGTCAAACCGTTTTTGAGTCGCGCCACAAGCATCACCTTTCTTCGTATCTGTGGGGTGGTTTATTTATTTTTTTGCCAGTCGCTATACATAGCAATGAAGCTTTTTCTCTTTTCTCGGAAATGGGAAACAGCGAACTTGTGCCTCCGGATGTGAAGCTTATGATAGGTCTATCTGTTTTCCTAGCCGTTTTTATGATGCTGGTAATATGGAAAAACGACTCTCGACGAATGTGGCTCCGGATTTTGATTCAAGTCGTGACTTTGGGTATTTGGTTTTATTACGCCCCTTTGTTGGAGGGCTTTCTTTTGGCATTTATTCTTTGGCACGCGGTTCCTTCTTCCAAACAACAGTTTGATTTCTTTATTGCGAATAACCCTAAGGGAAAAAGTCAATTTTGGCGGACAATGATTGTGTACACCTTTTTTGCGTTCTTAGGTCTTTTAGGATTTGCATATTTTGAAGTCTTAGATCCGGCATTTTTGTTTATTCTGCTTTCGTTGATTACGCTTCCTCACGCATTGGTTATTCATCAAACCATGCCTAAGCAGTGAAATACTGAGATTTAAAGCAAAAAAAGGGCCGCTATGTTAGCGACCCTTTTTTTGTATGAAGCAAATATGGTTTAGTTAACCATGATTTTGCGTGTTGAGTTGAAGCTTGCTCCGTCGTTGATGCGTACGATGTACACACCTGCAGGCATGTTGCGCAATGCAACTTCCTGACGGGCATTGTGGCCTTCAGCTTTAACAGTTCCGTTTTGGATTACTTGACCCGCAAGGTTAATAACTTCGAAGTTGATGCGGTCTGCATCAAGAAGTCCTTCAACGTTGATAAACAATGTTCCGTTGGCAAAGTATGACTTGTCTTCGGTGTTTTGGAAAACATACTCGCTAACACTAACTGTAGAAGTGTAGGTGATTTGAGCACAATCTTGCCAGTTTGAAGAATCAAGTTCGCCACCGGCAGCTGCACCAAAGTGAGCCACGATAATACCACATACATTGATGTTTCCAGACTGTCCACCGTTTACGTTAAGCGGACGAGTGAAGTTTACTGATTGTGTTGGAGCCAATGCAGCAGCTAAGATGTTTCCGAAAATCACAGGGTCTCCATTTTGATCTTGCAGTGGAGAACCTCCGAACAAAGGAGCGAAGAAAATGGTGTCACCAGCAGGGATGGTTCCAGGACCGTTGTTGGTAATAGACACTTCAAATGTGAATGGCACACCTCCAGTAACGGTTGTTGTGGGAGATACAAGACCCAATTCCATGTCGAATGTGGTTTGTGCAGAAAGCATTCCGAATCCAAAAACTGCACTAAGAGCGAATATTAGTTTTCTCATTCTGTAAATGAATTTTGGCTCACTCTGTCATTTGGTGAGAGTTTGCCAGGTTAATAAATAATCGTATCCCACGCGGATACTCTTCAATGGGCAAAGTTAAACGAATGTTTCCAATTGCGCAATATTCCATCAATGGAAATACATCGGTGATAATTTGGAATGAAAGCGCTTGTTATATCTCCTATTTAAAATTAAAGTACCCTTGAGTAATCTGATGATTTCCAATGGGTGCAGTGCCCGTAAAGAAGAAGTGACCGCAGGCGGTTTGGGCGTCGATGTCGTAATTTCTCAAAATGAATTGTGCACCAGAAAAACAATCGTGGGAGTAGAAACGGTATTTTCCATCGGGAAAAACCTCAAGTAGGGTCCCGTCTCCTTTGCGTTCAGGCCCGCATGTGGAAGGTGTGCTGTCGTTATAAAAATTGAGGTTTAGGCGATACTGATTGCTTTGGTCGACAAAAAACATGGTTACAAAGACACCAGAGTCGGTGACCTCTACGAAATTCCACTGGTTTCTTCCGGCACTAATTTTTTGTGAGCCATTGAATCGAAACATGGTCACCGTTTCGTCACCACATTCGTATTCGGTGGAATAGGTCACGGCTTCTGCTTCTTCAATGGTGCAGGCTGAAAAAATCAGCAGAGCAAGGGATGCGATTAGAAGTAAATTCCTCATGCCCACAAAAGTACAATACCCTATTCAAATAAAAATGGTAAAAGCAAAATCCCGCTAATTAGTCCGCCTCGAAGCACAAGGTGCATGTAGGCTGCGCGTCGAAATCGTTTGGGTGTACGGAAGAAAAAGAGAATATACGAATACGCGACTATGCTCAATAGGGCAAAAATTTGGGCGTATTGGGAAAAAGAATTCCCTTGGAAAGTCACGAACCAAAATCCCAAGGCGATAAGAATGCCCACCACAGCGTAGGCTCTCAGCATTTTCACGGCTTTAGAAAGTCCTAGAGCCACCGGTACAGTTTGATACTCCATTATTACGTCACCTCTAAAAAACCGTAAATCTTTCACGCTTTCTTTCATGAACAGCATCCATGAGTAGAAAAAACCGTAATAAAACACCAAGGGATTGGCTTCACGGTAGTAAAGTAGGAGTCCAAAAAAGGGGATAACCACCAGAAAGGTGGCGATAAGATTTCCTAAAAGAGTTATTTTTTTGAATTTATGACTGTACGCCCAAAGCAAAAACGCATACACACTGTAATAAACGAATGCTCGAAAACTCACACTTAGCGCAATCAATGATCCCAATATGCTAACGCTGAAATAGGTGTATAGCATCCGGGCCTTTGGAATGCTTGATTCAATGGCTGTGCGAATGGGCCGGTTAATTCTGTCTTTTTCTTTGTCGTAGAAATTATTGATGATATACCCCCCGGCAGTTAATAGAGCTACGGAAAAGATTAACCCGTGAAGTTTAAAATCGGTTAGGGTGTGGCGCCAGTTCTCGGAATCGTTGAAAAGAAAGACTGCGGCAATGTATTGGGATACAACAATGGCGGCCACATTTTGCCACCGCAGCTGCAATAAGAAAGCGACCGCCGAAATCACTTTAGACCTAAGAGGAATTCCGGAAAGGATTTTACCTACTACAGACATGTGACTGAGGGTTAAAGTGAAATGACTGCGATGTGGTGCTCGCTTTTAGAAGCGGTAAATCACCTCTGGCTGGTAATCGGCCAAGTGAGGCTGCGCTTTTTCAAAATCAGGGGTAAATCCTAAGATATATCCTCCTCCACCAGATCCGCAAAGTTTTAAATAGTACAAACCACTATCTATACCTTTCTCCCATACTTGGTGGAACTTCTCGGGAATCATGGGGTTGAAGTGTTGTAAGGCGATGTTGCTTAGTTCTTTAATGTTGCGAAGCATGGGCTTGAACTCTCCTTTTAGAAAGGCCTTAATGCTGGCATCATTGTATTTTTTGAACTGATCTTTCAGCATGGTTCTGAAACCATCCTGCTTCATTTTTTCCATAAAAATATTAACCATTGGCTCGGTCTCTCCCGGCTGGCCACTGTTTAATAGAAATATAGCGCCCTTGCCTTCTAATATTTGTGAAGGTAAATCTACCGTTCCTAAATCCTCTTTGGAACGAATGAGAATGGGAATATTCAGGTAACAAATGAGTGGATCTAATCCGCTGCTTTTGCCGTGAAAGTAAGACTCCATTGCGGAAAACATCTTTTTCAAACGCAAAATACCTTGTTTGTCAGTATTTTGGTTGGGGAAGATTTTATTTACGGCGTACCGATCATACAGGGCAGCGCAAAGCGCACCGGAACTACCCACTCCAAAGCCTTGAGGAATGGATGAGTCAAAATATAAACCTTCATTCAAATCGGCTTCTAGCGCGTCGAGGTCTAGAGCCTCGGGCAAGTCTGCCGTACGCATGTAATTCAGAAAGTCGCGAATGGGCTTGGCTTGTTCAACTTTATCGGAATCAAACTTAATGGTTCCCTTATAAAAGTTGAAGGGTATGGAAAGCCCCATGCTATCGTCGATGATTCCGTATTCTCCGAAGAGTAGAATTTTCGCGTAAAAGTTAGCGGTTTGCTTCATTTGTAAGGTTTTGAGGTCCGGCTCCTATGTGGTCGCAAATATACGCGCCATCAGAACATAATGGTTGTAATGTTGATGTAACAAAATCATTAAGCGTATGTTCGATGCTTTTGGGTGCAATTACGTGTACATTGGCGCCCGCATCGAGGGTGAAGCCTACCGGAATTCCTTCCTTGATTCGGGCGTAGCGAATATGCTCAATGGCCGCTAGGGTATTGGGGCGCATTAATAGGTAATTGGGTTGCGACGACATCATAAGCGCGTGAAGTCCTAAGGCTTCTTCTTCCACAATGGAAAAAAATGATTCGAGGTCACCGCTTCGCATGGCGCTGATCAGTTGGTGAAGATTTTCGGGTGCTCTTTCAAAACGCGCTTTGGCGTAGGGATGTCCGTGCATGAGAGCATGTCCGGCCGAACTGGAAACCGACTTTTCACCGCGATCGATCAGCAGTACATAATCGAGCATGTTTTGAAAATCCTCGGTAAATGGATCATCGATAGGGACTGCATATTCTTGATGACTCCCCACGACCATTGGGTGTTTGCCCCATACGGTGTAATTGCCATATACGGAGCGTGCCGCGCTGCCGCTTCCCAATCGCGCACGATGTGAGGCTACGCGAAAAAAACCTCCAATTTTCTTTCCGGTTATCTGCTCGTCGATGTCGGTAATGCACAAGGCCAAAGCTGCAAATGCAGAAGCAGAAGAGGCTATGCCCGAGGAATGTGGGAAGGTGTTCGACGACTCAATGGTTAATTTATACTTTTTCAACCAAGAGCATTCAGCGAGAATGGAACGGAAAAAGGCTTGAATTTTTGGTAAAAAATCGGGACGCTCCTCACCGTCAAACAAAAAACGAATATCCGGAAAGTCTTTGAAAGGAATTTCCTCGGCGGTTACACGGGTTTTTGTGGTACAAGTATTAAGGCTAAAGCTCAAACTTGCATTGGCGGGCAACTGAATCCCGTATTTCCCCCAGTATTTGATGAGGGCAATATTCGATGGTGCCTGCCAAGAGGCCGTGTAGATTGTTGCCATTAGCTTATGCTTGTTACTTCTGCTTCGCGATGTATTTTTTTTACGAGTCCTTGGAGCACCTTGCCCGGACCAAATTCAACAAAATGTGTAGCGCCATCGGCAACCATTGCCTCAACGCTTTGTGTCCAACGCACAGCACCGGTCAACTGTTCAATGAGATTTTTGCGAATTTCTGCGGGATCAGTAACCGCGCGAGCAACTACATTTTGGTATACCGGACAGCTTGGAGTGTTGAATGTTGTCGACTGAATTGCGGCAGCCAACTCTTCGCGAGCTGGGGCCATAAGGGGCGAGTGAAAAGCTCCGCCAACCGGTAGGATTAATGCTCTGCGTGCCCCGGCCTCCGTAAGGTTTTTACAGGCCAATTCAACGGCAGATTTGCTTCCGGAAATCACCAGTTGTCCGGGGCAATTGTAATTGGCTGCAACCACAATCCCTTCGGTTTGTGCACAAATATTTTCTACCACCTCATCGGCAAGTCCTAATACTGCGGCCATTGTAGAGGGCTCCGCTTCACAAGCCTTTTGCATGGCCTCAGCGCGAATGGAGACAAGCTTTAAAGCGTCGCTGAATTCCAAGGTGCCGTTTGCTACTAAGGCTGAAAATTCTCCTAACGAATGTCCGGCAACCATTTCGGGCTTTTCGGTGCTTAAAAACTTCGCCGCAACTACGGAATGAATAAAAATGGCCGGTTGGGTTACCCGAGTTTGACGCAAATCTTCTTCGCTGCCGGAAAACATTATATCGGTAATGGAAAAACCTAAGGTTTCATTGGCCAATTCAAATAAGGCGCGAGCTTCGGGGTTGGAGTCGTATAGTTCCTTGCCCATACCTGGAAATTGTGCTCCTTGTCCGGGAAAAATGTGTGCAATCATCGTCTTCATTTTTTAATGGTTATGTGTGCTATTCTCCGTAATACTCCACCGCATTGTTGATGGTTTCTTCGAGTCGGATGCAGTGTAATTTCGCTGTGTGTTCCTCAACCAAGGGCTGTAGAATTTTCCATATTTCTTCCGCCAAAACTTCGGTTGAGGTAAACTTGCCTCTCATGAACTCAACATCGGTATTGAGGTTTTTGTGGTCGAGTTTTTCAATCACGTGGTCTTTAATGATGTGTTTTAGGTCGACTAAATTCATCACAAAACCGGTATCGGGATTGATCTTGCCCTTCACGGTCACCGTTAAAGTGAAATTATGTCCGTGAAAATTACGGTTGGCGCATTTGCCAAAAACCTCATCGTTTTTTTCCGGTGTCCAGTTGGGGTTATACAACTGATGGGCAGCACTAAATCGCTCGGTACGCTGGATGTACATCATAAATCATTGGGTCTAATCGGCGACAAAGATACTATCCTGAGTCTTTACCATTTCACTCGAATACCCGTGCGAATCCAAAGTCCGGGAAGTTCTATCCCTCCGCGATCAAATACGGGTTGTTGGTTGAATAAGTTGGAGGCTTCGACATAAAAATCAACCGCTTGGAGTTCCTTGGCAATTCGCAACGCACTCATCCATACGTGGGGATAAGCGCTGGGCTCGGTCTCTCCAAAAGCTAGAAAACTGCCTCGACGATTCTGCCAACTCACGCGAAAGTGGTAGGTAATTCCCGCTATTTCTCCAGTGAGGGAGGTGTTGAGTTTGTGCTGAAGAAAGTCTAAAGCGTAAAAGCTTATGAATTGAAAGTCGTCTTGCAAACTATTGAGATAGGTATACCCAACGGCTACACGGTCGAGATTTTGTAGCGTAGGGACACTTAATGTCAATTGTCCTTCGAAGCCATAAACATCCAGCTGGTTGATATTGGCGGCTTGTGTAATTGTTTCTCCGGGAAATCTTACCCAGTCGATTAGCTCGCGACCTTGACGAAAGAACGCGGCGGTTTGCATGGTAAACTTGCTGTTGCGCAGACGGTAACCCAATTCGTACTGATTGGAATACTCTGTCTGTAAGTCTAAACTTCCTTGGGCGCCCCCAACGGTATAATATAAATCGGTAAAGGTGGGGAGGCGGAAGCTGCGGTTGGCGCCGGCAAATAAAAGTTGGTTTTTTCCCGTACGGTAGCTGAGTTCTGCCCCGGGCATGTAATCGAACCCGAAGTCGGTGTTGTAATTGAACAATATTCCTACTCGAACATTGAAGTCATTGATTGTGCCGTCATAGCCTACGGAGGAAGCAAGGTTGTGTCGGTCGGCAAATCGCGTGTATTGTCCGCGCGGATGAAAGGCTACGTCGATGGGTTGGTCGATAAACTCGCCCAATGCATTCGACAAAACCCCCTCGTAACGGTAGTCTGCTCCAATATGAATGAAGTGACCTGTGGCTATTTCGTGAGAAAATTTGCTCTCAACTCCAGCTGTTCTACTTCGATGGTAGTTGTGGTCTGCATACCAAGAAGCCGCCGTATCGGCCCCGCGAATGAATAAGCCGTTTCGATATTGAAAAAAGCCGGGGCCTTCACGGAATAACTCAAACCGGTCGTTGTGTTGCCTTGCGTAGCCTAATATCCGAATTCGACTTTTTTGATTTTTACTACGAACCATCATGCTCCCCTGAAGGTTGATGCCGCGAATGGCTTCAAACTGCTCGGGGAAGGCGAAGGAATAAAAATTTTGTGCGCCAAACGATCTGTTTACAAATCCGGCCATGACTTGTAAATCCATGTTTTCGGCATTCTTATGCCCGGCAATGGTAATGGATGAATTGCTAAAATCGGTGTTTTCAATGTATCCATCATGCTGCATATGTTGTGCGTGAATGCTAATGCCTTGCTGGGCATTTCCCAGACTTTGAAATACTCGTCCTCCAAACATTCCTTTTTGTCCGATAAATGTTTCCGCACTCCCAATATTCCCTTCGCCTTTTCGGGTAATGATGTTGATGGCGCCCGTCATTGCGCCGGCACCGAGCGTATGACTGCTCCCGCCGGGTAGAATTTCGATGCGCTCAATTTGTTGCGGACTAATGGGAAGATTGAGGTTGTGGTGTCCGGTTTGTGGGTCATTCATACGAATACCATCAATCAATATAATGGTTTGATCAAAAGTTCCTCCCCGCATGCTGACGTCCGTTTGCGCGTCAAAAGCACCCCGCTGTCGCATGTCAACGCCTACGGCATATTCCAGAAGTTCGGTTAGTGACTGCGCGGCACTGCGTTCAATTTCCTTCCGATCGATAATTAATACTTGGCGCGGAACCCGGTCGAGCGACTCGCGATTGACGATGACTTCAACCTCGGAGAGCTCCGCCTCGAGTTGGGCATTTGCTGTAAACAAAGAGCAAATACATGCAGCTGCCATAAAGGAGCGCAAGGTCGTGTTTTTTCGATTTTCTTTTCGGGTCATCAAGGGCTTTGTTTGTGCGGGGCAAAATTAGAACCTAGCTTTTTCCGACTTAAATAAAAACAAGTTTTTTCCGTAATCATAACACATTGTCAATCCACAGAAGTGTGTTTTTTATAAAAAGGCAAAAAAATCGTACAAAATCATTTGCAAAAAAGATAAGCGTATTCGTACATTTGTGTTTTTGATGATTATGAAAAAAATTATATATCACGATGAGCTTTACGTGCGTGCATTGCAGCGAGTTTCGGGTCTTGGGAACAGGAGTATTCGGCAATTGGCAAGAATAGCCAATGGTTTGGAGGCGATGTATTCTATGAATTTTAAGCAGTTAACGGCATTGGATGGCGTGATGCCCAAGTTGGCTGAACTGGTTCTTTCCGCGCATTCGGAAATGGAGAATGCGCAGAGGGAGTTTGATTATTGTACTAAGAATAGTATTGAAATGCTGGCGTTCAACAACCAATATTACCCTCAAAGATTAAGAGTTTTTGATGATGCGCCGGTAGTGGTTTTTTGGAGAGGAAATAAGAGTTCACTGCAGCAAGATCGGACAATTGGTGTTGTGGGGACCCGCGCAGCAACCGATTATGGACGTCGACATACGCAGAGTCTGATTGAAAAATGGCAGCCATTTGGTCCGGCGGTAATCAGCGGTTTGGCTTACGGAATTGATGTGGCGGCGCATCAAGCTGCACTGAATTTCCAGTTACCCACCATTGGTGTCATGGGGAATGGCATCGATAAAGTGTACCCATCCATGCATCGCAGAGTAGCCGATGAGATGTTGGAGATGGGCGGACTCTTGAGTGAATTTCCTCCGGGAACCAAGCCGGATAGACAAAATTTCCCCATGCGGAATCGAATTGTAGCTATGCTTTCAGATGCTTTGGTAGTGGTGGAGGCTGCCGAGCGCGGCGGCGCCCTAATTACCGCTAATATGGCCTTTGACTACAATAAGGAAGTTTACGCCGTTCCCGGAAAGCCCAGCGATCGACTTTCGATGGGTTGCAACAAATTAATTGCGGAAAACAAAGCTATATTGTTGTACAGTCCCCAGCAAGTTGTCGATGATTTGCGTTGGCAAAAGAGCAGTCGTCCGCGACTACAGCAAGGGCAATTGTTTCTCGAACTCGATCCTTTGTCTCAGGAAATTATAGCGCTATTGAGCGATCATCCAAAAACGCCTTTGGAGGAGCTGTGCAGCAAACTCAACAAACGACCATCCGAATTATTGGGGCCACTTTTGGAGTTAGAATTGAAAGGACTGGTGTGCTCACTTCCTGGAAACACCTTCGTCATTTCCTGAAAAAGTTATTTTCCGCCAGTGATCGAATTCCAAATTTCTTGCTGAATTTGCGGGTTGACCAATATTGCCAGAATGATGGATATCAATAGACCAATGATAGCATTGGTGGCGTCTTTGCGAATGAGTTTAAATATTTTCTTCAAACTCCGTTTAGATTTGTATGCTGGAGCTATTTTCATGGCTAATTCCCTTCCGGCAAGCAATCCCAAAAACACCCAGGTCGTACTCATTGGCACCTGACTCCAGTAGTAGAATATGAGTAAAACCAGCGCGTAGACCAAATCAATCACGGTTGCGCCTTTGATTTCTTTAGTATCGGACTTTTCGTTGATGATGTTTTGAATTTTTCCTCCACGAAAATAGAGAAGCAGACCAAGTCCGAAGAAAATATAGGATACAAAAGCGGTAAATTGCCAAGGGTTGAGTGATCGTGGGAGGAATACCGCGATATTCGCTGCGTCTTGCATAAGCCAAATCGCCCAGAGTAGACCGCTAATAATCCACTGAACAACCCTCCATCCCGGATGGTACTTGCTCTTAACGAATTTCTTTATTTGCTTAGAAAGAATAATCCAAACAATAATTGCAGAAATAAAAGCAATCCCGTATCCCGATACGCTTTTCCCCAAAACTTTAATAATACCTGTGGAGCTGCTAGAAAAAGCACTTAATAGCAAGAAGGTGGTGGAAACGGGCATGCGTAAACGCGTGAGAAACAGCAGGACCAAAGGCGCGGCAACTTGTAAGTACCGAAAACTTTGGGGCGCCTCTTCAAATCCTTTCGACTGCAAACGACCAAAAGAAACATCTCCGTGCCATTGTCCGTCAACCCAGCCGCCGTTTACGTACCAGCCCAGGGTCATTACGGTCACGAATATTCCACCCAAAAACAACCACAAGGCCCACCAACGTCGGTCAGCATTGGAAGATAAAAAAGTGCCAATGGTTTGGATACTGTCGTTGGCGATCGCTGAATATCCCGCAAAAGCAAATCCCACCCACATCGCCACGTACGGATAAGGGTATAATATTCCTGTAACGAGAAACAAGAAGAACAGCAGTCGGAGAAACTTTCTTTCTTTGAACAAGAACATTCTCAACACTCGGGAGCGCTTCCCCACAAAGGGTGAGTCATAGTTACGCTCGAGTTTTTTTAAATCCATACTTCTATTTGATGGTTTACTTCGACTAATTATCGAAATAGATTTCTACGCTGCAAAGAAAATATAAAATGTTAACCTACGAACGAATTTGAAAAATTTAATATTGGGCGGTCTGAGGGGGGGGCTT